>JAZOMK010000034.1:0-3353 GCA_045653985.1 Clostridia bacterium
TGCACTTGCCTGAAAGAATCATATAATTTCCATCTTCCTGATCAATACGTGCTAATGTATATTCGCCATCTTTACCTCTAAACCATTCACGTTGATTTACAAGACGTGCTTCGGAATCAGGTGCTTTTACTGAAAGCGGGAAAGGACCGCAATGCCATAAAAGTTCTGCATTTTTATTTTCAGGATGACGTACTGTGAACTCACCAAGGAAAGGTCTCTTCTTGCCCATAGCGGCACATTCCAATAATACCATTGTCATTGCGCAATGGATATCGCTTTCACAGCTTATAAGATAACCTAAATCATTTAAGATACCATAAACTGCGCAAGGTGCAAGACCATCAAACATAACGGGTGTTGCAGTCCAACATTCTGCCGACATAACGTCAAGTTTAAATTCTTCAAAAAGACCGATATATGTAACTGTAAGGCAAGCCATACGCTCTAAATACTGAGGTGTAAGCTCGTCCATTTTATAATTATCTTTGAAAACCTGAACGAACTTCTGAATCTCGTCCTGCTTTTCAGCCATGTTTTTGTTATATCTGTCCTGAAGAATTGCAAAGTTGATAGGTGTAATACGGATACCAAACTTTTGCATAAGTTCGCCTTCATTCCAAATAACCGAGAAGAAGGGTGCTGGACGCGCGCCAATCTGGCCGATGCGAAGACCTGTAAAATTCTTTACCATACACGCAACACGTACAAAGCTTTCAAAGCCTTCTTTAAATTCGTCCTCTTCTACCCTGCAACAAGGCAAGTGTGAGAAGGGCACGCCATATCTCTGGAACTGACGTGATACGCCAAAGATACCACACTGCGAATCAGTAGGACGCATACCGTCAACGTAATATTCATCATCAAGAGGTGCCCATAATAAACAGGGCTTACCGATTGCCTTTGCTAAATCGCAAGCGGCTTCCTCATTACCGAAGTTGCAGTTAATAATCATGATTGCATCAACGTTTTCATTTTTAAAACGTTCAACAGTTTCTGCAACTGAAGCATCATCAAAAATAAGATTATTTGAACCAAGACCTTTTGTATCAACAAAAGATACAAATTCATTTTTAAAGTTTTCTTCAATGTAATTTACAAAACGCTCTCCTCTTTCTTCAGCAGAAACCCATGTTAAAAAAGTTTTTGCAGGACGGTTTGTAGTATTACGGCGCATAGGTACAAGACCTATTTTAATATTGTGATTAAGCATAATATCCCTCCAAAGCAATAATTCAATTATAATTATATCTCTATTTTATATTTTGACAATGTTAAAAACAATATTTTTTTTGTAAAAAACGATACAAAACAACAAAAATTGTGTTATAATGTTTCTACAAAGAAAAATCATTTACAATAAAGGATATGGTGAATATGAAGATTATCCCCTTTGAAGATTTATATCACAGCGAATTTATAATAAACGAGCCATTTTCAAAAGAACACAACTGGTTCTCACGTAATAACTTTTTTTCTTCAATAAACAGCCCAAAACCATCACATACGCTTCTGTGGTTAAAAAATTGCAACGCAAAAATTACAGATAAAAAAGGCAACTCGGTTTACGCAAAGAAAAATCAGATTTTGTATACGGCAAAGGGTGCAGAATATTCCATTGAGTTTTTTGATACCGCACCCAATCAGGCAGACACAATCGTTGTACACTTTCAATTAAAAGATACAAATAACAACGATATTGCCCCATGCCCCGATTTTGAAATTGCGGCAGAAAGTATTGATATATCATTATCGTTAAAACTTCAGCAACTTGCCGACGAATTTAAAAAGAACGTTGTATGTATTCCTGAAGCTATTTCGGTAATTTATCGTTTATTAGCTACTATTTGCAAATTAAAGCGAAGCGATAATACAAGCGACAGATACAACTCAATAAAAGAAGGTATTGAACTTCTTGAAAACGACGAAGATATCAGCATAAAGGAAATTTCAAGAATATGCGGTGTTTCAGAATGTTATTTCAGAAGGCTTTTTAAAGAGTATAGCGGTGAATCACCTATGGATTTCAGACAAAAGCACAGAATCGAAAAAGCAAAGCAATTATTGTTATCAGACATGCTTACAATAAGCGAAATAGCACAGGAACTTCACTTTGCCGATATCTATCATTTCAGTAAAACCTTTAAAAGTATTGTTGGCATTTCTCCTAAAAACTTCATAAACGAGAACAGAATGTAACACATAAAACACCTCAGTTCATATATTATACCAGGTGATTTTTTCACCAAAAGGAGAATTAAATTATGGCTGAGGTTGTAACGCTTAAAAATATAAGCAAATTTTACCATACTCTCGCAGGAGAAACCGAAGCCCTCAGGGATATAAATTTTTCTGTTGCCGAAAAGGAATTTATTTCTATAATAGGTCCGTCAGGATGCGGAAAATCAACGGTATTATCAATTATTGCCGGTCTTGAAAAGTCATCGGGCGGCACAGTTACACACACATCAGGCAACAAAACTCATATTGGCTATATGTTACAGCAAGATCACTTATTCCCTTGGCTGACAGTTCGCCAGAACACCCTTTTAGGTCTTGATATCCGTAGAGAAAAAACTAAAGATGCTGAAAATTACGTTGATTCTCTGTTAAAACAATACGGTCTTGAAAACTTTAAAAACAGCTATCCCTTTGAGCTTTCAGGAGGAATGAGACAGCGTGCGGCACTTATACGAACATTGGCACTGAATCCATCAGTATTATTACTTGACGAGCCATTTTCTGCCCTTGATTATCAGACGAGATTAAAAGTTTCTGACGACATATATAAAATCATCAAAAAAGAAGGCAAAACGGCTATTCTTGTTACGCACGATATTTCGGAAGCAATAAGTGTAAGCGACCGCGTTATCGTATTATCAAACCGTCCCGCAAAGGTAAAAAACATTTACACTATAAAACTTTCTGCCGAAGATTCACCTATCGCCCGCAGAAAAGCACCTGAATTTTCAAAATACTTTCAGGTTTTGTGGGAGGAGTTGAATGAATGTGAATAGCTATTCCATTGAACACGTTAAATTCATAAAAAATGAAAAGAAGAAAAAAATTATAAAATTAACGTTACAGATATCCATTTTCATATTGTTTTTTTCATTATGGGAAGTACTGACACTTTTTAATATAATAAATCCCTTTATTTTTTCATCACCATCCCGTGCAATAAAAATGCTTTTTAAATTATCAGAAACAGGATTATTTTTACACATTGGTGTTACGCTTTTTGAAACGTTATTGGGCTTTTTATCAGGAACGATTTTAGGATTTATTATTGCTGTTTTTTTGTGGTGGTCGCCTATGGCAAAAGCAGTGCTTGATGCCGCAAGGATAACTCCCGC
>JAZOMK010000035.1:0-1091 GCA_045653985.1 Clostridia bacterium
ATATCAACAAGCTGAATATCTGTTCTGTAACCATCGTGGTGAATATCGAGTGATGGCGTTAAAAGGGGAACCATCATCATATTTCTGCCGCCTTCAACAGCAGTTTTTACAAAATTTTCGCAGATTTCGTCAAAGCGTTCGGTACGTGGTACAACGTTATAATAATCGGCAAGGCAGTCAATATGAAGCCATTGACCGAAAACCAATTCCTGCTCAGGAAGTTCAACGTCTTTGACATCAATGGTTATTGTTTTTTCGGCGTAAAGCTCATTGGTTAAAACGTCAAGCAACTTTACTTTTACGCTAAACTTGCCAACAACCTTACTTTTAGGCTCAAAAGTAAACCAGAAAGCATTTAAAGTTCCCTTTGCGCTGATATTGCCCGGTCTTAAAAGGTCAGGGTAAAGTCCTGCTTCTTTTCTTAAAACATCTTCATCAGAATGTGCGAAAACCGCCATATCGGAGGGGATGTTCTTAACCTCTCTAATTGAAATATATTCATCAATATCACTTTCGGTTTCAGCCTTAACAAAATAGACCTTATCATTAGGTGTTTCAAAAGCTATTTGAAAAGAATATTTCTGATTTTTAAATATTTTTTCTTCAGTAATTTCCGTAAACTTATCTAAAGTTTCATCAAGAAAGCACTTTTCAAGGGAAGATAAAATTTTTGCCTTTAATTCCATAAAAATTCTCCTTACTAAATAATACATATATTATAAATGACAAGAAATTAAAAGTCAACACGGTAAAGCAATATTTTTATTTTGTTTGACTTTTTACCTTTTATAATATATTATATATACACAAAATTTATTTAACCGGAGAAAAATTATGCGTGAGAAACTTGGTAGCAGGCTTGGCTTTATTCTTTTAAGTGCAGGCTGTGCAATAGGTATAGGCAACGTTTGGAAATTCCCATATATGGTTGGTGAAAACGGCGGTGCAATATTTGTTTTAATTTATCTTTTCTTTTTACTTGTTATGGGCGTGCCGGTATTAACAATGGAGTTTTCATTGGGACGCGCGGCACAAAAAAGCCCCGTAAAAATGTATCAGCAACTTGAAAAGCCGGGACACAAATGGCATCT
>JAZOMK010000036.1:0-3259 GCA_045653985.1 Clostridia bacterium
GGCGACTCGATTAGCGTATATCCGTCGTTCAGTATTTCCAACAAAGTAAAAGGTACGATTTTGCAGTACGCTAAAAAGTTAGGTCTTGGCATCGGCATTGTTGGTCTTTATAACATCCAGTTTATCGTTGATGAAAATGACAACGTATTTATTATTGAGGTAAACCCCCGTTCATCACGTACAGTTCCTTTCTTATCAAAGGCAACCGGCTACTCATTAGCTGATATTGCAACTGAAGTTATTATGGGCAAGAGCCTTAAAGAACAGGGCATCTTTGGCATCTATCCCAATGAAAAGAATCGTTGGTACGTAAAAGTTCCAGTATTCTCATTTAACAAAATCCGTGGTCTTGATGCTTACCTTTCACCTGAAATGAAGTCAACAGGTGAAGCAATAGGTTATGATGATAAGCTCAATCGGGCGTTATATAAGGCACTTCAGGCATCAGGAATGCATTTACAGAACTATGGTACTGTATTTGCAACCATTGCTGATAAGGATAAGGAGGAAGCACTTCCTTTAATCCGCCGCTTCTACAACTTAGGCTTCAATATTCAGGCAACAAGCGGTACAGCTGAATACTTAAAGGCAAACGGCATCCGTACACACGTACTTAATAAGATTCATGAAGATCCTGATGAGATTCCGGATGCACTTCGTCAGGGACACATTGCATACGTTATCAACACCCGTGATATCGGCAGCGGACAGATGACTGACGGTTACGAAATCCGTCGTTATGCAACTGAAAATAACGTTACAATGTTTACTTCACTTGATACTGTTAAGGTTCTTTTAGACGTTTTAGAAGAAACAACCCTTACAATTTCAACTATTGACGCTTAAAGGTGAAAAATGAAACAAGGTTTATTTAAAATAATTGAAAATGTTGCCCTTACAAGCACCGTTTATAAAATGGTGCTTCAGGGTGATACAAGCGATATTACTGCTTCAGGTCAGTTCGTAAATATTAAGCTTGAGGGTTTATATTTAAGAAGACCTATTTCCGTTTGTGATTGCAATGGCGATTTACTTACACTTGTTTACAAGGTTGTAGGTAAAGGCACAAAGCAAATGAGCCTTATGAAAAGCGGAAATTTAGATATTTTAACAGGTTTAGGCAATGGCTATGACCTTTCAAAAGCAGGTGAAAAACCTCTTTTAATCGGTGGCGGTGTTGGTGTACCGCCTATGTATATGCTTTGCCGCGAACTTATTAAAATGGGCAAAAAGGTTACGGTTATTCTTGGCTTTAACACTAAGGATGAAATCTTTTATGAAGACGAATTTAAAAAATTAGGCGCTGAGGTTTTTGTTACAACAGTTGATGGCTCATATGGCACAAAGGGTTTTGTAACAGATGAAATGGATAGGGAATATACCTACTTCTACACCTGCGGTCCTGAACCTATGCTTAAAGCAATTTACAAAAAAAGCGTAACAAGCGGTCAGTTCAGCTTTGAAGAGAGAATGGGTTGCGGCTTTGGCGCTTGTATGGGATGCTCCTGCAAAACCGTTACAGGCTATAAGCGCATCTGCAAAGATGGTCCCGTTTTGGAGAAGGAGGAAATATTATGGGAAAATTAAGCGTAAACCTTTGCGGTATTGAACTTGATAACCCCGTTATTCCTGCTTCAGGAACTTTCGGCTTCGGTTATGAATTTAATGAAATTTATGATATAAATATTTTAGGTACTTTTTCATTTAAAGGTACTACAAAAGATCCGCGCTTTGGTAATCCTACACCAAGAATTGCCGAATGTCCTCAGGGTATGATAAATGCGGTAGGTCTCCAAAACCCCGGTGTTGAAAAGGTTATTGCCGAAGAATTACCTAAATTAAAAAAATGCTTTCATAAGCCGGTTATGGCAAACGTAAGCGGATTTTCCATTGAAGATTATGCTTATACCTGCGAAAAACTTGATAAATGCGAGCAGGTAGGCTGGCTTGAAGTAAACGTAAGCTGTCCTAACGTACATGGCGGCGGTATGAGCTTTGGCACTTCGCCTGAAAATGCGGCAGAAGTTACAAGGGCAGTTAAAAAAGTAACAACAAAACCCGTTATTATTAAACTTTCACCAAACGTAACGGATATCGTTTCAATCGCAAAAGCTTGTGAGGATGCAGGGGCAGACGGCATCAGCCTTATCAATACTCTTTTAGGTATGCGTATTGATTTAAAAACAAGAAAACCCGTTATCGCCAACAAAATGGGCGGTTTTTCAGGTAGTGCAATTTTCCCCGTTGCAGTAAGAATGGTTTATCAGGTTGCACACGCTGTTAAAATTCCCGTTATAGGTATGGGCGGTGTATCTTCTGCAGAAGACGTTATTGAAATGATGCTTGCGGGTGCAACTGCAGTTGAAGTAGGCGCAATGAATTTGATTGAACCTTTCGCCTGCAAAAATATTATTGAGGAACTTCCTAAAAAAATGGAAGAATATAAAATAGATAAATTATCAGATATTATCGGAGGTGTTTTATAATGGGTAAGGACGTTATTATTGCTTGTGATTTTTCATCCAAGGAAAAGGTATTTGAATTTTTAGATAAGTTTCAGGGCAGAAAGCCTTTTGTAAAAATCGGTATGGAGCTTTTTTATGCTGAAGGTCCTGAAATCGTACGTGAAATTAAAAAGAGAGGACATAAGATTTTCCTTGATTTAAAGCTTCACGATATTCCCAATACAGTTAAAAAGTCAATGTCAGTTTTATCACGTCTTGATGTTGACATGACAAACCTTCACGCATCAGGCACAATCAATATGATGACAGCCGCTATCGAAGGTTTAACAAGGGAAGACGGCACACGACCCATTTTGATTGCCGTTACACAGCTTACTTCAACTGATCAGGAAAGCATGCAGAATGACCTTTTAATAAACGAGCCTATTGACAAGGTAGTTATGCACTATGCTTCCAATGCTAAAAAAGCAGGTCTTGACGGCGTTGTATGCTCACCCTTAGAGGCTGAAAAGGTACACAACACCTGCGGTAAAGATTTTGTTACCGTAACACCCGGTGTTCGTTTTGCTGATGGCGAAGTTGGCGACCAAAAACGTGTTATGACACCTGAACAGGCAAAGCTTATCGGTTCAGATTATATCGTTGTTGGCAGACCTATTACTGCGGCAGAAGATCCCGTTGCAGCTTATGAAAGATGCGTAAGAGAGTTTTGCGACTAATGAGATACGTATGGGATAATGATTTGCATATTCATTCACAGATTTCTTCATGCTCAAGCGACCCTGAACAGACGC
>JAZOMK010000037.1:0-2428 GCA_045653985.1 Clostridia bacterium
CGATGTTATCACCGACAGTAGGATATTTTTCGTTGTAGAAAAGAATAACTCCGCTTTGCTCGCCCCTTGTGTAGTTTTCGGGGATATCAATGGTGATACCTTCGTATTCAAAGGTTGCATATCCTTTAAGGGTGCTTGTTGCAGGCTTTTCAGTTGCGATAGGCTTTTCAGTTGCAATCGGTTTTTCAGTAGCAACAGGCTTCTTTGTAGCAACGGGCTTCTTTGTAACAACGGGAACTTCGTCTTCTTCATCTTCTTCGTCAACATCATCCTTATTTAATGCAGGAGGAGTTGTTTCGATGGCTAAGTTCTTGTCGTCGTCATCATCGTAATCTTCGTCGTCTTCGTCTTCTGATACTTCTTCAGTAATGATATCATCTTCGTCCTCGTCGTCGTCTCTGTCTTTTTTGCTGCTTGTTTTGTCGCATGCAACTATTGAAAGACAAAGCATAAGTGCAAGTATCATGGCTAATAATTTTTTCATAGTAAAACATCCTTTCAAAATTTTTTATTATTATATCACTAAAATATATATATGTAAACTTTATTCTATGTATTTTTTTATTGCGTTGTAGTTTGTTGTATGATATAATTTAGAAAGTTATAAAACGCTTGGAGGTTAATATATAATGTATGATCTTTTAATAAAAAATGGTACGGTGGTTGATGGTAGCGGGAAGAATGGCTTTATTGCTGATGTAGCAATAAAAGACGGCAAAATTGTTGCTGTTGATAAGAATCTTGAAAATGCAAAAAAAGTTATTGATGCTTCAGGTTTAACTGTTACGCCGGGCTTTATTGACTCCCATAGCCACTCCGACTTTAATATTTTTAACGCACCTGAACAAATTGAAAAGGTTGAACAAGGTATCACGATAAGTATATGCGGCCAATGCGGACTTTCACCATATCCGCAAAAAAGAGAAGATGGCACCATTGTAACCTTTGGTGAATTTCTTGATAAGGCAAAAGCAACACCGCAGGGTGCAGGAAGCGCGGTGCTTATGGGCCATGCACAGTTAAGAAAAACTGTTGTTGGTAGTGAGGACCGTGAACCTACTGATGAAGAAATGGAACAAATGAAGGCACTTATCAGAGATGGTATGGAACACGGTGCATTAGGCTTATCCTTTGGCCTTATATATGAACCAAGCTGTTTTGCCAAAACTGATGAGCTTATCGAGCTTGCTAAAGTAGTTAAAGAATATAACGGACTTTTAGTTGCACATTTACGTAATGAGGCTGATGCTTTTGTTGAATCTGTAAATGAGTTTCTTGAGGTTGTAAAAAGTGCAGGTGCACGCGGTGTGTTCTCACATCATAAAGCAATGTTTCCTCAAAATCACGGCAAGGTGAATGAAACACTTGAAATTTTAAAGCAGGCAAATAACAGCGGTATGGACGTTTATTGTGATGTTTATCCTTATACTGCGTCAGCAACAAGCCTTTCGGCAAGGGTTGTACCTCAAAGATTCCGCCAGGGTACTGAGTATATGGTTGAACACCTTAAAATGCCCTCGGTTCGTGAAGAAATCAAAGCTGAAAACAGAAAGATGTGGGGCAATGATATAAGCTGGATAATGATAACCCAATGCTTGAATATGCCTGAAGTTGAAGGCAAAAGAATGGATGAGATTGCAAAAATCTTAAATGTGGAAGACCAATACGATGCGGCATTTGATATTTTGATAAAATCAGGCGGTGCGTGCCAGGCGGTGTTCTTTGCAATAGCTGAAGAAGACGTTAAGACGGTTATAAAATATGAACGCTCGATGATTTGTACTGATTCAGGCGTTGCCTTTGGTAAATCAACGTACCATCCTCGTTTGCGTGGCAGTTTCCCTCGTGCTATCGGTAAATACGTGCGTGAAGAAAAGGTTGTTCCGCTTGAAGAAATGATAAGAAAAATGACATCTCTTCCTGCTGATGTTTACGGCTTAAAAAACAAAGGCTTAATAATGGAAGGCTACGATGCGGATATTTGTGTTTTTGATTATGAAAAGATAATTGACCGCGCTGAGTATCTTGATTGCCATAAACGTTGCGAAGGCTTGAATTACGTTATAATTGATGGTGATATCGTTGCTGAAAACGCTGTTTATAACGGTATAAAAAATGCAAAGGTCATTACTGAATTTGATAGATAAAAAAGAACCTTCCCTGCAGGGAAGGTTCTTAAATTTTAAAAATCAGAGCCAAATATGTGTGCGCAGTAGAACATCGGTATGCCTTTTTCTATTGTATATGAAAGGCCGATTCCGCAATGCTCAAAATCAGTGCTTATCATATTTTCATAATGTCCGGGGCTGTTTCTGAATAAAGTGTATATATGGCTGTATATGGCTTCAATCTGCGAGTCGCTACCGGTAAAGGGAGTAATAACACCTGTGCCAACGTGCGAAGTCATACAAATGTTTTCACCAAGAGT
>JAZOMK010000038.1:0-3144 GCA_045653985.1 Clostridia bacterium
AAGGATTTTTAAGATAGTTATTAAGGGTTTCAATAGTATAATGTTTGGGCGGACTTGTTTCGCGTTCAAATGGTTGAAAATCTATATTTACAGAATCTCCTTTTTCTAAAGGAGGAAGAAGCTTATCTTTTTGCGTATAATCATCATACTTAGTCCAACCAGGCTCAACAATCACCATACCTTTAAGAACAAAATCTTCCTTATCGCCTACAGAAACAGTTATTTCAGTTTTCTGCGCAACACAATCTTCTTTG
Organism: Clostridia bacterium; assembly: GCA_045653985.1. GTDB lineage: Bacteria > Bacillota > Clostridia > Christensenellales > QALW01 > UMGS1322. The sequence continues at coordinate 255 of JAZOMK010000038.1, forward strand.
CAAAAAACCGCTGCAAAACGTCGCATAACTGCTGAATACACCTTAAATTCATCCTCAGAAAGCGCCTCTTTTTTAGGAATTTTATATGTTGGCGTTATTGCCGAGTGTGATTCAATTTTCGAGTCATCAAAGATTGTTTTTTTATCTTTAAACTCAATATCATATCCTAAGTTTTTAACGTTAGAAATTATCGTTTTAATCTTATCTTTTTCTGCCGTAGCAAGATATTCTGAGTTTGTTCTGGGATAAGTTAAATATCCGCTTTCATAAAGTTTTTGTACGATACTCAAACTCTGTTCCATTGGCATCTTATACTTTTTTCCCAAAAAATTCTGTAACTTGGATAAAGAATATAATTTACCCGGATTTATAATATCTTTTTTACTTTTTTTAGAGGTAACGATGGCAGACAAAGAATTATATACATTACATAATTCTTCTGCTTTATTTTTTTGATTTTTTTCAAATTTCGCTTTGCTTATAAGTTCAATTTCATGTTCATTCGTTGAGGCATTACTTTTAATTGAATAATAAATATCAGGTACAAAATTTCTGATTTGCATATCCCTGTCATAAATCGCTTTAACTACAGGAATAATAACCCTACCCACACGCAAAAGAACACCTGTTTTAAGCGTTGCATATCGCGTAAGATTCACACCATATAACCAATCAATATAGGTACGTGCAAAACCTTCGTTAGCTAAATTATCATATTCACTTTCATTTTTCATTTCGCCAAGTGCTTTTTGCACCGTCTGTTCAGTCTGATCAGGTAACCACAACCTTAACTGTTCTTTATCAGTTTTAGCATTTATAATGCACAAACGAACAATTATTTCTCCTTCTCTATCAGCATCGCCTGCATTAACAATCTTATCAACATCAGCTCTGTTACATAATGAAGTTATAATATCAAATTGTTTTTTTACACCTGCATCTATCTGTTTATTATCATCTTTGCGTAATTGAAACCTAAACTTTTCAGGAAAGCAAGGCAGATTTTCCATCGTCCATCTGCCGCTGTTATTCTCACAATAATCTTCAATATCACACAACGAAAATAAATGTCCGAACGCCCAAGTAACTATGTATCCATTTCCCTCAAGATACCCATCGTGTCGTTGCATTTTGCCTATTGCGGATGCAATATTACGTGCAAGGCTTGGCTTTTCAGCAATAATTAAAATCATCTTTTCCTCTTGAATTACTTTTTGCTACTACCAATAAGAGGGAGTTCTTTTGCTTTTCCCCTCATTGCATTTACGCAACCGTAAAATGAATAAAAAAGTATTTCTATGACAAGCAATAGCCATAAAACAGTTCTTAAAATGCTGAATAAGGAGCTATACCCGGTAAGAAAATTTGCTACAAAAACAAGGATAATTAAGAAAAATTCATTTACTGCAAGAACCATTCCCTGCCTTGCATGAAATTGTGCAAAGGCAGAATCAGACGCCCCCCATAGAGGCATTACAAACGAAAGTCCAAAATATCCAAATGCCGCTATACCTTTATTTTCTTCAATATCCTTTTTATTAAATTCTTTCGTTCTATCCACGATAATTGACTCCTTTACTTCCTTGTATTATATTGTTTTCTTCAAAATATCTTTTCATCGAATTTAAAACTTTATGTTTGTCAGCACTCCATAATGGTGCTATCAATATTTTTTTATCACCATCACCCGTCAAACGATGTATAACAACATTAGGCGGAATAACCTCAATACATCTACTTAAATTATAAAAATACTCTTCCATTGAAAGTGTTTTGCAATTTAACTGTTCAAGCTTAGTATTTTTTAAAACGTGTAAAAGTTGAAGTTTTATACCATCAACACCCGTATTACAAGCAAATTTAACAGTATTAACATAATCATCAGTTGTTTCATTTGGCAAACCAATAATAACGTGTGCAATAACTTCAATACCAATTTTCTTTAAATTACTTACAGCCTCAAAAAAGACTTCATTTTTATAGCATCTGTTTATAAATTCAGCCGTATTTTCATTTGATGTCTGCAACCCAAGTTCAACCCAAACAGGAATTTTTTTATTAAGTTCTTCAAGTAAAAAAAGAACATCTGCACCTAAGCAATCCGGTCTTGTTGCTATAGAAATAATTTTTACCTCGTCATCCTCAATAACTGAAAAGAATTTTTTTCTCAAAACCTCAATAGGTGCATACGTATTGGTAAAAGACTGAAAATAAGCAATATATCCGCACTCACCTTTTACTTTTGCCTTTATACGTTCTTTGGCTTTAGAAAGTTGTATCTTTACATCATTACCGCCTTCAGCAAATTCACCTGAACCACCAGAAGAGCAAAATATACAGCCACCTTTCCCCTTTGTGCCATCGCGATTAGGACAAGTAAACCCAGAATCAAGTGCTATTTTATAGAGTTTTTGCTTATATTTATTTTTTAAATATTTGTTTAATGAATTATATCTTTCCATATGATTTATTGTATCATATTTAAACTTTTTTGGCAACAGTAAAGGATTCACCTGCAAGGAATAAATTTATTCAGTTTGTGCTTAATTCCCTTGATAAAATCAAAAATCTTTTTGCAAAGGGTGATAAGAAACTCGAGACCGAAATAGCACCCCTTGAAAGAAAGTTTGTTGATATGCTGAACAATGCGCAAAAGGAAACGGTGAAGTAGGGTGTAAAAAATGATAAAGGCAAAAAATATAATAAAAATGAAAATCTTTATCAGCAACTTCAGGATTGGTAAAAAGGAAACGGAAAAGCATACAAAACATATAACGGACAATATTTTGATTTAGGTACAACACCCGATATTTTATTGAAGCACGGAGCAAAACAATATCCTATTATTATGAGTGAAGATGTGCATATAAAAATAACTGGTGGAAAACAC
>JAZOMK010000039.1:0-10967 GCA_045653985.1 Clostridia bacterium
GGGCAACAAGTTCCATATTGGGGTTATGTTTTGCATTTACCATACCATCAGCAACAACGCAGGATAAAAGTGATTCAACTGCGGCAAGAATTGCGATTGTTACGGCATCAGGTAAAACTGCAAGTGTTTTTGAAAAATCAATACCTGCAAAATCTACCTTTGGCAAGCCTGCAGGAATATTACTGTAAAGTTCGCCAATGGTATAAACGCCTTCGTTAACCTGCGGTATAAGATTTACAAGCAATGCGCTTACGATAACCGCAATTAAAGATGCAGGAAGCTTCTTATCAATTTTAGGATAGAAAATAAGTATTAAAAGACTTATTACACCAATAACAATGGCCCAAAGGCTTGTTGTTGAAATAAATTCAATGTTTGCGCTTACCTTTTCAAAGGTTTCAATAGGTCTTTCGCCCGCTGCATAGGTAATGCCGAAAAAGTCTTTAAGCTGACCTAAAAGAATAGTTACGGCTATACCGCCTGTAAAGCCTACGGTTATAGTATGGGGCATATATTTTATAAAAGTACCAAGCTTAAATACGCCCATTAAAACAAGCAAAATACCTGCAATTATGGTTGCAATGAACAACCCATCCATTCCATTTGCCGCAACAACACCTGCAACTATGGTTGCAAATGCCGCGGTAGGTCCTGCTATCTGAATTTTGCTTCCGCCCAAAAGAGATACAATAAAGCCTGCGGCAATGGCTGTATATATACCGCATTGAGGATCAACTCCTGATGCAAGGGCAAGGGCAATAGATAACGGTAACGCAATTATTGCAACAATGATACCTGCAATAATATCATTTAAAAATTGCTTTTTTGAGTATTTTTTTAGAGACAAAAATAATTCGGGTTTCAAATAAAAGTCTTTCATTTTCATCTTCCTTTCATAACCATTTAATTATACCACTACTAAAAATGATGTCAAGAAAAAACGGTTGAAAAATCAACCGTTTTGCTTATTTTATAATTCAATTTCCCAAAATGCAATTTTCTTACGTTGATAGGTGTAAGTGATATATGCTTTATTGCCATCGGCAATTATTGCGGGGTATGAAAATTCGCCCGTACTCCACTTTTCGCCATCCATCCACTCAAGTTTAAGCACCTCTTTAAAAGCACTGCCGTCAAGTGAAAGGTAAAGGCTTAAAGGTGTTCTTATACCAAAATCTTCACCGATAGGATTGCACACCAGCAACAACGTACCGTTATCAAGCCTTACCGCATCAATACCGCTGTTGTTATTTAAAAGTTCGGTTCTGTAGGCTTTCGTCCACGTTTTGCCAGCATCAAGAGAATCACTTTTATAAATAAATCCTTGATTACTTCTTAAAAGCATATGCACGCCGGCTTCATCCTGCCAAAGTGTAGGCTGAATAATGCCTGTTTTCTTTTCTTCCGTTCCTTCATCCTCAGGCTCAATAAGCTGTGATTTTTCCCAAGTTTTGCCATCATCATAAGAAATATCACAAAATGCGCGCCATGGACCGCGTTCAATGGATGCAGGCGCAAGAATTGTGCCATCATTAAGCCTTATAGCTTTATTTTTAACAGGACCTCTGCCACCTGAACAATCGTCTTTTACAAGTTCTTCAGGCTCGGACCAAGAAAAACCATCAACAGAATATGTAACGTACGTTTTCCAATCAGCAATAGGCTTACCAACTTTAAAATATAATGCAATTTTATCTTCAAGCTGGAATAATACGGGATTCCAATGTGGTATATCATCACCGATTGAGATTCTAAAAGGTTCACACCATGCACCTGATTTTTTAACTGATACCCAGATATCAACATCAGGCTCACTTTCCTTTGTACCACCAAACCACGAAACTACAAAATCACCATTTTTAAGCTTTAATACGGTTGATGCGTGGCAAGCATTGGTAGGCATATTATCACAAACAAATTCTTTTTTTGCAAAAAACATAATAACTCCTTTTTTATAGATACACAATGGGTAATTCCGTCATTCTTAATTTAGCCGAGCCATAAGGATAAAGTTCGATTTCTTTTACTATACCCTGTGGTTCTCTGCTTTGAGGTACCTTTGCGCAAAGGGTTTCATAACCGTCCTCAAATCCCCATGGTATTTCAACAACTTTCGTTTTTAACACAACGGGCGGATTTATTGAGCTGAAAGGAATATCATCAACAACGTTTGTTTCAAGTTTAAGCTCGCTTTTTACATAAGCATAATTCCACTTGCTTTTGGGGCAATAGTCATAATCGCAATAAGGGAACTTTCTTTCAATGCCGTCTTTTTCATATTCATATTTTACTTGTTCATATTCAACGGGAACAGCAAAAACCAATGAACCTGCCTTTATTGCTTTAAGGTTATACGGTCTGTCAATATATTGAGGCGTTGCGCTATATGAAATATAAAATTCGCGCTTTTCGCCCTTATGGAAATCATAAGTCATATCGCCCGCTTTAATCCCTTTTGCCCATGAGGGGATGCGAACCGTAAATTTAAAATCTTCCTTTGCTTCAATTACGTATCTGAAAAAGTTTTTAAAGGGATATTCAGTACTTAACGTAATTTCTGCCATATCACAACTAAGTTTTGAAGGCACGGGAACTGTATTTATAATTTCGTTATCGTTATACATATAAGCCGAAAGGGCAAGTTTTGGCCAGCCTTGACCAAAGTTTGCCGTACAGCAACCGTAGCATGGCTCTAACCCGAACATATGCGCATCACCGCTGTTGGTTCTGAAAACAGGTTTGTTGGGGAATTTTATGCAAGCCATCTGATTTGAAAGCTGATCATACTGGTGCGTCCACATATCATCGCTTATTGTTGCAGGCAACGCATTAAAGGCAACAACCTCTAATCTTTCCGCCCATTTGCTATCACCTGTATACTTGAACAACTGTTCAAATGAGTACATAAGTTCAACAACTGAGCATAATTCGCTTCCCTGAATGGGGCTTAAACCTGAAAGACACTCATCCCCCGTAAAAATGCCTACGGGCGTACCGTTATAGTTATAAAGATGGCGATAAAGTTCTTCTGCAATATCTAAATATTCATCATCTAAAAGCTCATGAGAAACGGCTTCATATTTAAGACACATGGCAAGGTTTACTATGTGTGTTTCAAAAGTCCATTTATTTAAAGGTCTTTCCCACTTAGGCATAAATGATTTATAGTCAGCACCTTGTTCTTTAAGAATTTTGGCAAGTTCCTTCATCCAATCTTCTTTATATTTTTCATAAAGGAAATTTAATGAAATAAAACATTCAAACCAACGCGCTTTACCCCAATTATATAATTTTATTGTGCCGTTATTTAAAAGGGTGTAATAGTTTTTCATTGCCTTATAAATTACATCAGGCACTCTTTCATCCTTTGAGCACTCATAATAAACGGTAAGCACCTTTAAAATAAGCTGAACCGCCCAGCTATCATAGGTTGGACGCTTCTCTTCATTGCAAGGGCAAATCCAACCGTCAGGCTGTTGATTTTCAATAATAGCATCTATATATTTTTTTGCGCGTGCAATCATATCTTCATCTTCAAGAAGATACGCCAGCGGGATAAAGCCATCAAGCCAATAAGGCACTCTTTCCCAGCTTTCGGCATCGCCGCCTATCCATGCGCTGTCGCGTACATCGCGCCATACTTTATCAAGATTTCCGTTTAAACCCTGCGCCTGAATTAAAAGTTGCTTTTTCAGCCATCCCATAGGTTTAATTTCGTTGCTTGTAAAATGCTTCCACATATCCTTCAACTCCTTAGATTACAGATATATTATACAAAATCGCCATTTCGAAGTCAATATTAGCTATAGACATTTTTTTATGCTTTTTGGACATTATTTATTATGTTATACCCAAACAACGCAAAAGATAACAAGAAATGTTAAATAATATAGTTTATTAGGTAAAATACAAAGCATTAAAAGAGGTGTATAATTTATATATACTTGGTAATATCCAAGTCATCAAGCTTTTCTTTTGAGCTTCCCGGTGATACATCGCAGAACTTTTTATAGGCTCTTGAGAATGAGTGAATTGATGAATAACCTAAAATTTCAGCAATTTCCGTAACGCGTTTTTTCTTTAAAAGCTCAGTTGCGGTGTTCATTCTTAAAATAGTAAAAAAGTTTTTAAGGCTCTGCCCCATTTTTTGTGAAAACAAATGGGATAAATACGGGTAGCTGTAACCGGTATCTGCCGAAATATCTTTTAACGCATCTATCTTATAAACATTGTTTTTAAGATAACTCATTATATACACAAGCAAACTTTCCTGGGTTGAAATATTGCTTACGCTTTGTTTACTTTCAAGGAAGCGCTTGCAAGTAGAAAGTATAATATAGTTTATTGTGTTTACGGCAACTGCATTGGTTATTTCATTTTTTTCGTTACCGTACAAAGCATTAAGAACCGTTTGGAAAGCGGCAAGCATATCAACACATTCGCCAATTATGGGGTTTTGCGTTTTTTCGATTTTCAATAAAACTTCGTGAAGCATTTTATCAAGTGGATTTTCTTCATTAAGCATAAACCCTATACAGAAAAAGCTTAAAAGTGATGTGTTTGAAGGTATAACCTGGTGAAAAGCACCATACTCACATAAATGAATCTGCCCGCTTTTTATGGGGAATTTGATTCCATTATGCACAACATCGCCATTACCGCTGTAAACAAAGGTTATCTCATGGCACCATTGCTGATGCATTTTACCGGGTCCGCCTGAAGTTTTACAATGCACGTCAGCAAATTGAAAAAGTTTTACACTGTTATTGCAATCAAGAATTTCTTGCCCCGTTGTCTGAAATGCCGCAAGATAATATTTTGAATTATTTTCATCCATAGCATTGCCTCATTTAACATTTTTTGTTTTATTGTATCAAAGTATTTGAAAAAAAGCAATAATAAAACTTTTTTATTTTTTAACATTTTTTAATTAAGGTTAAGCCTTAAATATAAATTGGAGGAATTTATTATGAAAAAAAGAATTGGCATTATAGGTTTTGGTTGGATTGCGCGCGACGTACATTATCCTAACTACTTAACAATCGCAGATGAATGTGAAATTACTGCAGTATGCGACATTAACCCCACCGCAATAGAAAACGCAAAAACAAAAACAGGTTTAAGCGATGACCGCATCTTTACTGATTATAAAGAGCTTATCGACAGCGGTTTGTGCGATGCAGTTGATATCTGCACACCTAACTATCTCCATTGCGAAATTGCAAAATACGCATTAAACAAAGGTCTTGGCGTAAGCATCGAAAAACCTGCAGGCATGAACGCAAAGGAAGTTGAGGAAGTTCAAGCACTTGCAAAGGAAAAGAACTTACCTGTTTTCATATGCCTTACTTGGCATCACAGAGCAACCCTTCGCTATTTAAAAGATTTAGTTGACGAAGGCTTCATCGGTAACGTTGACCATATGTTTATCCGTTGTATCAAAAACTCAGCTTTCTATAAGGGCCGTAAGCTTGAATGGCGCTTTATTAAAGAGCAGGCAGGTTGTGGTGTTCTTTGCGATTTAGGCGCACACATGCTTGACCTTCTTAACTGGCTTAACGTTGATGCTGTAGGCGTACAGGCACAACTTGGTACATTTATTAAAGAAAGACAAAAGATTGATTCTGAAGAATGGGGTCCCGTTACAACTGATGACTGGGCAAACCTTATTATCGACCTTAAAAACGGCTCAAGCGCCAACGTTATTTTATCACGTGGCTGCTCAACTTGTAACGACCTTACAGAAGTTGAGATTTACGGCAGAAACGGCTATCTTAAATATAGTCAAAGCGCAGGCGACCGTATTACAGTACACACAACTGATGGTGTGAAGGAAGAACGTATACTTCCTGAAAACTATGGCACACGTTACGACTTATTCCAGTGCAAATCATTTATTGATTTACTTAACGGCAAAACCAACAAGTACACAACAACTATTGAAGATGGCCTTAAAGCACAGTACATTATTGACGCTGCACTTTTAGCAGGCGAAGAACGTCGCTACGTTACTATCGACGAGGTGAAATAAATGAAAAAAGCAGGTATTATCGGCTATGGCAATATGGGTTCATGGCACGGCAAAAACGTAAATGAGCGTATCGAAGGCCTTACCGTTACGTGCGTATATGATATTGACGCCGAAAGACGCGCCCTTGCAAAAGAAAACGGCTTTATTGTTTATGAAAGCGCCGAGGAGCTTCTTGCAAGCGACATTGACCTTGTAATCATCGCCACGCCTAACAACTTTCATAAATATTATTCAATTCTCGCAATGGAAAGCGGCAAAAACGTTGTTTGCGAAAAGCCCGCTTGCCTTAACGTTGAGGAGCTTGACGAAGTAATTGAAGTAAGCAGAAAAACAGGTAAACTTTACACAGTTCACCAGAACCGCAGATTTGACTCAGACTTTGCAAGAATGAAAAAGATTATTGACGATGATCTTTTAGGCAAGCTTTACTTCCTTGATTCACGTCTTTACAGCAACCGCGGAAGCTCAGGCAGATGGAGAAGCACCTATGAAGCAGGTGGTGGTACTCTTTACGATTGGGGCATCCATATGATTGACCAGGTACTTTGCCTTATCAACAGTGAGCCTAAGTACGTTTATGCACAGCTTCAAAGTGTACGCTTCCCCGCAGTTGACGACGTTTGCCGCGTAAACATCACTTTTGAAAACGGTGTACGCGCCCAGATAATCGCTGACCTTTGGTGCTACATCAACGAACCCCGCTGGCACTTATCCGGTGATGACGGTACTGCAACCATCTATAAGTGGTTCGGCACAGAAGGGCAAATTATTAAAGCTAACATTAAGGAAGTTGACTGGGAGCAGGGTTGTGTTTACACCCCCAACGGTCTTTCAAAAACAATGTGGCCTCGTCCCAAGCAGGAAATTGAGGAATTGCCTTTACCTGAAGTTGCACCGCGCTGGGAAGAATTCTATGAAAACGTTATTGATGTGCTTGATGGTAAAGCAACTCAAATTGTTACCCACGAGCAGATTCGTCGCGCTATGAAGGTTATGATGGCAGCCTTTGAATCACACAGAAACAACTCAACTGTTGAGGTGAAATAATGAAAAAAGTTGGTATTATTGATAGCTACATAAGCAACTATCACGCAAACACATATTTAAAACTTTTCCACGAAATTGCCGAAGAGGAAAATCGTGAAGAATACGTTATTACGGATATTTATGCCGTTTCTGACGTTAGCCCTTCAACAAAGGAAACAACTGATGAATGGTGCGCACGCACAGGCGCTAAAAAAAGAGAAACCATTAAGGAAGTTGTTGACAACGTTGATGTTATCATGGTGCTTGCACCCAATAACCCCGAGCTTCACGAAGAATTAACAAACCTTGCACTTCAAAGTGGAAAACCCGTTTACATTGATAAGACTTTTGCCCCTGATTTTGAAACTGCAAAGCGCATTATCGACAACGGCAAAAAGCATAATGCTTCTTTCTGGTCAAGCTCAGCAACACGTTTTGAAAGCACTTTAAATGAATATCTTTACAGCGAAAATTCCGTTGTAAAGGGTTTAACCATTTCAAGTGGATATCAGTTTGAAATTTACTGCATTCACTTAATTGAGCTTACAAACACCTTTATGAAAAACGGTGCAACAGAGGTTATCTGCCATAGCGGCGCGCCTGCTTATAAGTTTGAAGTTACTTATGATGATGGCAGAAAAGCTTATATCAATGAGTTTGAGGGAAACTCTGCCCCCTTCACCGTGTTCCCTGAAATTGACGGCAAGTGCAAGTATATTCCCGTTAAAGAAGATTTCTGGAAGTCCTTTGCAAAGGCAGTTCTTGATTTCTTTGATACAGGCATTGCCCCCGTTAAAGCCGAAAACACCCTTGAGTGCATTGCAATACGTGATGCCTTATTTGAAGCAAAAGAAAACATCGGCAAGGTTATAAAGGTAAAGAAATGAGATACGGTACTTTTTTAAGAATTGCTGACATTTCCGATGCCGAAAACGCTTTCTTTGATTTAAAAAATCGTGGCTTTGATTGTTGCCATTTAGTTTATAAGCCTGAAGAATATACTACTGAAGCGGCTGAATTGATTTTATCCTTATCAGAAAAAAGCGGCATAAAAATCGAAGCTCTTTTCGCAGGCTTCAGGGACACTTTTACTAAATGGAACATTTCTACCGATTACCTTGATGCAGGCATTAACAGTAAAAAATACGGCAACGAGCGCATTGAATATTTAAAAAAGGCAACTGACTTTTGCGTAAAAGCAAAAATCAAAAATATTCTTATTCATGGCGGCTTTATTTCAAATAACCCCTATTCTGAAGAATATCTTTACACTCTTGAAGTTTTTAAAGCCTTTGCAGAATACGTAAAAGAAAAAGATATGAATCTTCTTTTTGAAACGGGCGGTGAAAGTCCCATAACCTTATTAAGGGTTATAAAGGAAATCAATACCGAAAATTTATTTGTAAACCTTGATACCGCCAACGTAATTCTTTACGGCTACGGCAACCCCGTTGATGCAATTTATACCCTTTACCCATATATCAAAAGCATCCACATTAAAGATGCCCTTCCCCCTACCGACCCATATAACATCGGTAAGGAAGTTCCCTTTGGTGAAGGTTTTGTTGATTTTGACAAGGTATTTAAGATGCTTAAAGAAAGAAATTACAATGGTCCTTTGATTATTGAACGTGAAATTCCTGATAACAAGCAAATAGAAGGCATCGACGAAACTTTAAAATCTTTAAAAGAAATATTTTAAAAGAAAAACTATCAGTTGATTACAGCTGATAGTTTTTATATTTTTCCAATATTCTATAATGCTTTTTATCTTTTTGCGTTAAATCATCCCACAAAATCATTTTATCATTATCTTTTATTATAATATTATATTCCGTTTCCTTATTAAAGCCTGATGCGCTCATACCAAAAATTGATATTTCTGAATTTTGTATTTCATATAAGGGTTTATTACTTATTTTATTGCCTATTACTGAACTTGATATATGTACCGTTGTTTTTCCCGTATTATCTACATTGTAGGGATATTTTGTTACATCAATTAAAACAGAATTATTTGGATATATCATATATCTTCCTTATAAAATATGCAGGTGTTGCGCTCCATGCGTGGCAATAACTGTTTGAAATTTCATTATATAAAAATGATCTTTCAGGGGCAGTAATAAGATATTCAGGGAAGCAATCAAGCCCCGTTGAAAGCATTTCGCCCCAATATTTTTTTATAACCTCTTTTGCCTTTTCAATATCGCCTGCATATAAAAGCGCCTCAATATAATAGCTTACCATATAAGGCGTACCCATTTTATATTCAGGATCAAGCCTTTCCGTTTCCGCTAAAACTTTTTTAGCGGTTTCTTTGTCAAGAACTCCCGAAAGCACTCCCCACACCTGATTCGCCCAGGATTTTTGATTGTTTACGTCCTCAAACTGTAAGATATCTTTATTAAAAAGACTTTTTAATACCTTTTCAGTTTCAGCGATTTCCGCATCAATAACATTCGTTTCTTTATTAAGAAATTCAGTAATGGCTTTCAACTGCCTTGTTGCATATAAATAAATGCCAAAGCGGGCAACGTTTGAATCAAGTTTTGGACACCAATCAATAAAAAATAGATTATCAGCCGTCTTTGTTTCCTTATGCAATTTGGGTTTTACCGCAAGCATCTGTTCATAGGCAACGGGATACAAATCAGCTATTACCGTTAAGTCAGTATCGCCATAAAGCATATAATCATAAAGCGTTGAAATATAGAAAAGCGCATAATCAGGAAACCACCATTCATCAATATGTGGCGGTGAGTTTTCAAAAAGACAAGGTGCTATAATTTTGCCGGCAATTCTATATTCAGCGCAAAGGTACAAGCAACGTTTAATTAAATCATAGTTTTTAAATGTCATATAATCAGCAAGACATTGAAGCCTTAAATCGCCCACCCAAAGGCGTCTGTCGCGCTTAGGGCCATCCTCAAAAACAGTTTGTTCGCACTCCATTAACGTTTTTACGGCAACGCGGTCAATATCCTTCAAAATGCCGTCAATTTTAAGCTCTTTTACGTTTTTTTCATCGGCTGAGGTTACACTATCAAGATACAAATCTCTTATTTTAACGGTGTTATCAATATCATCAATGCGCTCAATTTTAAGATATCTGAAAGCATATCTGCGTTCTAAAGTCTTTTCGCTTGGTAAAAATACCATTGAACTTTCTTCTTGCTGAATCCAGCTTGCTGACAGCTTACCATCATATTTTTCAGGCTCAATAAGCTCCCTTACCGTTTCACCAAAGGTAAACTTTAACTTAAAAGGTGCATCCTGAATCCTATCAATATGCACCGCGCTATAGTGGAGATATCCAACGTAATGGGTTGAAAAATCAACAACAACGCTTTCCTTTGGTTTTAAGGTAAAATCGCTATATTTCCCTATGATTTTTGCCGAAAAGCCTAAAAAGGCAGAATCATCCTTTATAATTTCAACAAAATTTTCAGGCTGTCTTTTTTTGTGTATTAAGTTTATTTTATATTTCTCTAATTGCGTTAAAAACATATTTTATACCCATTTAAAAAGCTTCGGGGCAAAGACCTGCAGAAATAAAATCATCATTTCTTACCATATCTCCGCCAAAACCTGCAGGACGCATATATTTTTTTGTTGCATCAATGTCAACAGTTAAACTGCCAACTTTCTTGCCTAAACTATCTATAATTTTACCGTCAGGGGCAACTACCATTGCGCAACCACCCTTTTCATCACTTTCCATTGAAAATGATGCTCTCAAAAGAAAGGCATTGCACCTGAATGCCGTTAATTTTGCCTGCGCTTCAATAATGTCCACTCTTTCGCCACGTTGATACCCCGGCACAAGGATAATATCAGGCTTAAATGAGGCAATATGCTCAATTTGCTCATTAAAATAAACGTCATAGCAAGTCATAAAAGCAAAACG
>JAZOMK010000040.1:0-5674 GCA_045653985.1 Clostridia bacterium
GTGTATTTTGTAACAGGAAGCGCGCTGACCAGCCTTGTTAAAGCTGAGTCTAAAAGACTTAGAGAAGAAGGCGCCGACTTTATTGTTTATTCCATTCATGATGGTTATAGCGGCACAAATTTTGATCGCCCTGATTTTAACCGAATGATGAATGATATTTACGGGGGAAGGGTTAATTGTGTACTTGTAAAAGATTTATCGCGTTTTGGCCGAAATTACACCGAAGCAGGTACGTATCTTGATAAAATTTTTGTAAAATTACAGGTGCGATTTATTGCACTTAATAACCAGCACGATACCGGTACGTCAGGGATAAACCCTTTTAATCAGCTGGTGCAGGTTGGTATTACAAATATTATGAATGAAGGTCAAGCTGCAATTACATCCGTAAACGTCCGCGGAACTTTAAATTTAAGGCGTAAGCAGGGGAAATACATTGGTTCATTTCCTACTTATGGCTATTTAAAGGACCCTAAGGATAAATATCATCTTATAATTGATGAAGATACCGCACCAATTATAAAAATGATTTTTGAGCGTTTTATTTCCGGTGTAAGCATTATAGGCATAACAAAGGAACTTAACGAAATGGGAATACCCAATCCATCAACTTATAAAAAACAAAAAGGATTTAATTATAAGCATCCGTCAGCCGGAAGTAATGATGGCTTATGGCCTGATAGCTCGGTAAGGCGGATTTTACAGAATCGAATGTACATCGGTGATATGGTTCAGGGGAAAAATACCACTTACAGTTACAAAATAAAGCAATGCCGTGCTATACCTGAAGACCAATGGATTATTGTTGAAAATACGCATGAACCGATAATTGATAAAGGAACTTTTTTTCAAGCACAAGCTCTTTTTAATAAAAATATTCGTAAAAGTCCTAAAAAGAATAACGTTGATTTGTTTGCAGGTCTTGTTAAATGTGCTGATTGTAAGCGCGTTATGAATAAGAAAACCAATAAACATTCATATGGTACTTATCAATATTACCGCTGTGTAACGGCAAGAAAAATGAAAAAGTCTGCCTGCACAAATCACACCATACGTATTGATAAACTTGAACAAGCGGTACTTTTAATTGTACAAAATATGATTGCTACTTCAATAAATATGGGGGATATGATTGAGCTTATCAATAACAGTCCAAAGCGAAAAAAAGAAACAACACATATCAAAAAAACTTTGGAAAATAATATTTCTGAACGCGAAAAAATTATTGTAATGCTTGCTGACCTTTATCCTGATTGGAAAAATGGTGTTATCACTTTAGATGAATATCAAATATTAAAAGAACGGCTTAATGAAAAAATAAATGTTCTTGATGCTAAAATTTCAGCACTTAACGAAACATCAAAAAAATTAAAAAATGGTATTACTGAAGAAAATGATTTTATTACACACTTTAAAAAATACGGAAATATTCAAGCTTTAACCAGACCTCTTATTACTGAACTTATTGATGAAATTTTAATACACGAAGGTGGAGATATTGAGGTGAATTTTAAGTTCAGTGATGCTTATAATGATGTTGTTGAGTATATTGAACTTAATCAAGAACTTATTAAACCTGAAAAAACTGCGTAAAAATGCTAAAATGCTATCCTTAGGGATGGCATTTTTTTGTTTTTTTACAAAAAATAATGCTAAATCTTGTCAAAATACAGAAAACATGTTGAAAAAAATAGATTGTTGTGTTATATTATATATAATTATACTCTCTTTTATTTAATTTAACTATTCTGAAGAAGGTGCGAATATGGCAATAACTTTTGGTAGAAAAAAATATAAACAGCACTATGTTTTGTATACCGTAATTACCACGATATTGTTGTGTGCGGTTTTTCTTAGCATGGTCGGAACTTTATACGTTTCTGCGCAGGAAGAAGCATACGAAAATTTACATACACAAACTAAGCAAATTAAGGATGATATTAGTTTACAGATACTTTCTGATAGAGAAAATCTTGCAACTATGGCTAACTTTGCTGCAAATTTGTATAGCGAAGATGAACGCTACGATATTATGTTTGAGTCCTTTAAGCCAATAGGTCTTATTGAAAATATCGGAATCTTAAATGAGGACAATACTTTTGTTACAAAAGCAGGCTCGATGGATGTTAGCGGTGTGCTTTCCTTTGAAGAAGAAGTAAGCAAAGGTGCATATATGAGTTCGAGGGTAAGTGACATTACAACACGCGGTAAAGAAATTGTCAGAAGCGCAGTTCCTATAAAAGTTGGTGATAAAGTAGTCGGCATTTTATACGGAGTTATTCAGCTTGATAAAATAGGCGAAAAATATTGTCAGATGGCGGCAGAAATCAATGCACAGCTTTTCGTTTATGACAAAAATACCGGAGATCTTATTATTGATAACGTTCATGATGAACTTGGTAATATTTCGTTTTTAAAAGACAGAAAATATAATGACGGCTATTCCTATGAAGAAATGGCGGCTACAGACAAAGGCTTTACCTCATTTATGTCTGCTTATAAAAACGAGAACGCGCATTTACATTATTCAGCTATAGACGATATCGGATGGATGATTGCTTTAGCAAGATACGATTCACAAGTTTTTGCGCAGGTAAACGTATTGACGAAGACGCTGCTTATCGTATTTTTGATTTTTATAGTGATCATATCTTTATATATCTTTCTTGTCTTTAAAGATGAAAGAAAACGTAATGCAGTTATAAACTGTGCTTCAGACATAAGAATGATATTGCTTGAAACTTCGGGTAATGACGAACATATCTCATACGCACTTGAAGAAATTGCCGTATTTACCAAAGCACAATCTGCGGTTTTATTTGATAGCGATGGGGAAGATTATAATTATATTTCACCTTTAAAGAAAAATAAATTATTTTCAGAAAGCGAAAAACAGTTTTTTAAAACTGAACTTTTCAGATATGCTTCAGAATTACATAATCTTAAAGGCAACACAGTTAATATATTGTGCATCAAACCAAATAAACATCTTGAAAAAACAAATCCTGAGTTTTATAATCTTTTGAAAGAGTACGACATTTCAAACGTTACCTTCTCGGCTACTATCAATAATGCAAATCATATTACGATTTTAGCGGTTATAAATTCAGCGCGTTATAATTTAGCGGGTATGCTTGGTGAAAAAATTTCGGCTTGTTTCTCAATGGCTTTGTACAATAAGAATTATCTTAATAAAACGAAGCTTGTTGCAACTACCGATTCACTTACGGGTGCGCTGAACCGTGTGGCATACAAAAACGATTTAGCGTTGTTTGATGAGGAAAAATCTTCTGACTTTTCTTGTATTTACGTTGATGTAAATGAGTTGCATCTTGTAAATAATAAATATGGACATGCTGCAGGCGATGAAATGCTTTTATACATTGCCAATACGTTAAAAGAAGTTTTTTATGGTCATAAAGTTTACAGAATGGGCGGGGATGAGTTCCTTGTTTTTTGTAAAAATACTGATCAGGATTCAGTAAAGAAAAGTATTGATATTCTTGCAAAACTTCTTCAACCACGTAATTATCATATAGCTATCGGCTTATCTTTCAGAAGCAGAAATGTTAATATTGAAGAAATGGTTAAAGAAGCTGAAGTGCGTATGTATGAGGCGAAGGCAAATTACTATCAGAATAAAGAGCAACTTGCTGCGGCGCAAGCAGTAAACAAGGAATATGTACAAGTTAAAACGGGTATTCTTGAGATTGATGCGATGCTTTCAATTATGAAAGAAAAATATAACGGTATTTATCGCGTATCTCTTGATACTGATAAAGCAAGGCGAATCTTAATGCCTGCATATTTGAATTACAATGAGGATGAGGAACATTTTTCAAACTTGTTTTCAAAATATGTGGCGGAATCAGTAAATCCTGATTTTCATCGCGCTGTTATGAGTTTTTTAAACTATGAAGCTATTAAAAATCAGTTAGCTGAAGAAAATATTCCTAAAATTACTTATAAAAAGAATAACGGCGAAACAGTAATTTTAAGTGTTTACAAGCTTGGAGATTCCAATACACAAATTTCAGAAACTCTTTGGGTTTTGGCTAAAGAGTAGTTTTCCTTGACAAAGGTGAATTATTGTAATATACTATCCTATGTGATATGAATATTTAGCAAAATCGGTGAAAGACGATGACGCAAAGCCAAGAGGCTAAGGTTTTATACTATGCCAGTCCAGCTGCAATGATAAGAATCCTTTGTTTAAGGGGGTTCTGTTATTGCGGCTTTTTTTATTCACAAAAGATTTTGTAATGCAATATTATATTCTAAAGTATATTTATGTAGTGAGGTTTATTAAATGGGTAACAAATTTTTTAAGTTATTTAATAACGCAAAATCAGACAAAAATGCTACCTTAACCGAAAGAGAAGAATTAAAGAATATAGAAGATGCTTTTAATAATCAGGAATTTAAAATGTATCTGCAGTTTATTGTTGACAATAAACACAAGAAACTTGCATCAGCGGAGGCTTTGTCCAGATGGGAAAAACCATCAGGCGAAATTGCATATCCCGGTTCATACATTGGCTTGATGGAAAAATCAGGGCTTATTTCAAGGTTCGATTTTTATATGTTTGAAAGAGTATGCAAAAAACTTGCTGAGTGGAAGGGTACCGATCTTGATAATCTTACTATTTCATGTAATTTCACAAGAATAACAATATCGGAAAAAGATTTTGTAGCTCAAATTAAAAATATTGCCGATAAGTATGATTTTGACAGAAAAAAATTGCTTATTGAAATTACTGAGGATTCAATCGAAAAGAATCTTATAGCGGCAATGTATAATATTGTTAAAGTTAAAGAACTTGGCTTCCATATTGCTTTAGATGATATTGGCAGCGGGTACACTTCGCTTATTAGCTTGTGCGAATATCCCATTGACGTTGTAAAACTTGATAGGGAAATTCTTTTGTTGGCAAGTACCGAAAAAGGAAAAAAATTATTCTGGGGTATTATATCTTTAGTACATTATCTCAATCTTAGAGTTGTGTGCGAGGGTGTTGAAAACGAAGAACAAAATAAATTTGTTTCGGATAGCGATTGCGATTATATTCAAGGTTGGTTTTATCATAAAGCAATTCCTGAAAATAAAGCAGAAGATTTTGCAAGAGGTTATGTAAACGCTGTTATATAAAATTTGGAGAAAATATATGAAAAAGCGATTTTCAAAAGATTTATACAGATACTATGGTGAAAAGGGCGAAAGCTTTAAACAAAGAATATTACGTCCCGTTGAACTTAAATATATTGCGCTTTTCAGAAAAACCGGTAACTGCAAGTTTGCGCCTTTAAAGATGTATTACACACTTAAACTTAAACTTATGTCATATAAAACGCATATTCAGATTCCCGCAAGGACACAAATTGATGAAGGCTTTTATATTGGGCATAGTGGTAGAGTTATAATAAATCCTGATGCGGTTCTTGGTAAAAATATAAACATCAGTACGGGCGTAACTATCGGTGTTGAAAATAGGGGCGAAAGAAAAGGCACGCCGACAATAGCAGGAAATTGCTGGATTGGAACTAACGCAGTTATCGTCGGCAATATTAAGATTGAAGAAGACGTGCTTATTGCACCTTTAACTTTTGTTAATTTTGATGTTCCTGCACATAGTATTGTAGTAGGAAATCCTGCAAAGATTATTCACAGAGAAAA
>JAZOMK010000041.1:0-3888 GCA_045653985.1 Clostridia bacterium
CCTGCATATTGTTTACTACAGCAATAAAGGAGTGAAAAATATGCGCAAATTCAATTTTAACAGTTTAAAAAAGCAGGAAGCGCCGATAACCAAAGAGGAAAAACCCCGCTACAGCGCTTACCGCACTATAATCTCAAAGCATGATGCCATTAAAGCAAAGCTCAAGGATGAGCCTGTTGCCAACATAAAGAACTCTTAAAAGTCGGTAAAAGCACCGACTTTTTTTAATGATTATGTTTGCAGCCGAAATAATACTTTGTCATATTTCGACACCCACATAGCCATTATTCAGTAGGCATTCTGCCTTCAAGAAGCAACTGCAATGCTTCTTTTACCTTTTCAATAGAAGTTACACGTACTGTAAATACGGAATTTTCAGCCTGATTGCTTTCGTATACAGCAAAGTTATCGTTTATATAATAATACGTGCCAACGTAATTCATATCGTTATTTTCATACTCGTTTGTTTCGCTGTTAAGTACGGGAATAACAGTTTCCAATTCATATTTAAGCACTTCACCCTTTTTAGGTGCATCAACATCAGTAATGCCTTCTATACGAAGGAACATAAACATTCTGTAGAAATACTTGAACTGTGTTTCATCAAGCTTCTGTCCGTTTATATAGTAAGTGTTTGTTGTATTTTCAGTTCCGTCATCATTATAGATGATTTTACCGTCATCATCATACTTTAATTGACGATCAATGGTAATTTCATAAGTTGTGCCGTCAATTATAATTCTGCCGCTTCTCAACCAATTTATGTTAAGCGAAAGTAAGAAGGGGTTTGCTAAGTTTACGGGATTGATATGACCTTTTTCGTAATTCTCTTTTGTAACAAGATATACGGGAGAGTTTTCGATTGTATCATCTTTACCCATAAGCATACAGTAATAACTGCCGGGTTCTTCTTCACATTCATTACCAACGATAAAATGATCAAGCAATTCCTGAGAAGCTGAATAGCTTTGTAATTCAAATACCGGAGCATCAAAACCGAATTTTGAAATATCATCACCAATAGAATCGCTATAGTATGCCGTTAAAGAAATTTCGGATAAAGTTCCAAAATACGTATCAACAGCCTCTGCATCAGTTTCAGCATTGGTGGGAGTAATAATATACCACGCATCTGTTTTATATAAAGGATTCATAAGATAAGAAAGTGTTATCTGCTTTCTGTCCTTATCAAATACCGATATGGTCTGTGCGCTTGCAGTAGTTTTTGAAAGTGTAGGAAGGTTAAGCACATCAGTACGGCCATAAGTAAAGTAAATTCTCACATAATTGCTTACAACGTATACTTTGTTTGAGCCTTCTATAGAAACATATGCACCTTCACTTGCACCATACTCATTACCAACGTTTACGCATATTACCGTACCATCAGTATAAGTTATCATAACCTTTGAAGCAGGTTCATCAAGACCATACTCACCAAGCTTTGATTCTTCACTTTCAAATGAAGGATACTTACTTTCAAGGTGAGTTGCAAACTGTGCAAGATATCTAATTGTTGTCTGGTTTACGTTATCGTATAATTGTCCTTCAACGTTCCATGACTGAACTGTACCGTTCATAAAAGGTGTAATAACAAGATTATCGTTTTTAAGATTGCTTTGTATTTCGATTTTTGAAATATCAGACATTTCATAATCGTAAATTACTTCGCCGGGCTGTTCGGTAACCTGCGTGCCCTGTGAAGTGCCTTGTGTGCCTTGAGTGGTTTCATCACCTTTATCGAACAAAACACCGTAACAAATAACACCTATAACTAACAATGCAACAACTGCACCAACGGTTATAAGAGTCCACTTCATGCTGAAATGGCGAATTTTTGTATCTTTTTTCTCTACAGAAAGAATATCTTGTTCTTCCTCAGTTTCTTCTGCATCAATGTTTATTTTTTCTTCATTCATCAGAGATTTTTCCTCCTGAACCAAACAACCATACCAAACACAAAGATAACAGCAGGCACAGCAACTACAAGAATGATAAACCAAGCCTGCATCTGTGCTTGTGAAAGGAGAACGTAATGTCCGGTAAGATCAATGGACATACCAACATTATCAATATAGTTGGTGTTTTTAATACCTGCAAGCCATTTGATACCATTGCGAATGATGTTTGTGTTTCCTAACGAATCATTAGTACCTACGTTTACTGAACCGAAAAGAAGGATTCGTGTTGTAGGCGTATCTGATAACGAGGTATTTATACGTTCATATGCACCGCATACTGTCATTGTGCCGTTTTTATACTCATTAACATCATAGTTACCTGCATTATTCCATGGCACTAAAACACTTGAAGCATAGCTCATTAAAACAGGTGTAAGATTTTCGGTAAAGGTTTCAGTTACGATTTTATCAAAAGGCGCATAGGAAGCTGTATCTTTTACGATTACGTCTGTTCCTGCCGCACGGATTGCCTTTGAAATATCGTGGCTCTGGTCAGCATTAAGTTTAATGGTCTGACGGTCGTTATTTGTAAAGTTATCACCACTTGTTTCAGCAATAAAGCCATCGTTAAGCTCAATATGGAAATACTCAAGAAGATTGCTGTAATTTTCAAACTTCTCTCCGCCCTCGCCATAAAGTTTTGAACACATAAACATCATTTCGCCATATTCATCGGCAAGGAAGGTTCTTATCTTTTCAAACTCAATTTTTGAAAGATCGTGTTTAGGCTGAAGCACCAATAAAATATCGCCCGCCTGAAGTTTCTTTTCATCAGTAGCAAGATTGATTTCTTCTACGTTGCAGTTTTCTCTGCTGATGCGGTTAAGCATTGTCTGTACTTCATAGCTTGCAACATCTTCACCATGACCGGTAAGCACGTAAACGTTTGTTTTATTGCCCGTACGCATATAAACAAGCGCACTTGTAATTTCACGCTGAAGAACAAAGTAATTGCCCTCTACAAAAGTTTCCTGATTAAATGCCTGGAAGTTTTCTTCATTATCCTTCTGGCATATTACAACTGAATAGTCGGTAAGAGGATTTGTTTCCTTTGAGAATTTTTCTTTAACCGTGGGGTTTACAACGGGATCAACATTTTTATATGTAATTTTATCACTTGCGCCATCAAACATAGCGCAGATATTTTCCGTATAGCCGCTATATTCATTTGCCGCACCCGTTGGGATAAAGCTGTAAATTACAACATCAGTATTAAGAGCTTCGATTGCCGCTTTTGATGAACCATCAAGGGTATAAGATCTTGTAGGTGTAAAGTCAGCACGCAAGCCGTTATTGGCTTCAACGTAAGTTGCAAAAATATTCAATGCAAATACAGCCACAATTACAAGTAACGTTATTGCAATGGAAAATCCACCGTATCTGAATTTATTTTTCATATTTTACACCCCCGTCCATCTTCTTCTCTCAATAACGCGTACAGTAAGGAACATGAACAAGCCTGAGAGAGATACGTAATAAATAACAGGTGCAAAACCTACAATGCCATCAGCAAAGTTTTTGTACCTTGCAAGCATATTTATTGAAGATGCCACCGCTGCGGCAAAATCGCTGCCAATGCCTGAAATAACGCTGTTACCAAGCCAAATAACAAAGGCAACCGCAAAGCTGATAACTGCGGCAATTACCTGATTTTCGGTCATTGATGAAATAAACACACCAATGGCAACGAAAGTTGCGCCTATAAGGAAAAAGCCTGCATACTGTACTAAAAGCATTGCAAGGCTCAATGAGCCGGCCGTTGTGTATATAGTAAGCACTATGGGAAAAATAAGGTTAAGGAACATTGCTATAAGCAACACCGTAAGACAAGCCGCATACTTACCTAAAACAACGCTTGTTATGCTTATTGGTGAAGTGAGATAAAGCTGATCAGTCTTATTTCTTCTTTCCTCAGCAAAAATTCTCA
>JAZOMK010000042.1:0-9835 GCA_045653985.1 Clostridia bacterium
TTGACTTTTCTTTTTTATAGGCTTATAATATACTTGTTGTTTTAAACAACAAATATTTTTTAGGAGTGTATTTTACATGAAAAAGTTATTAGCATTACTTACAATTTTGGCTGTATTGTTCTGCTTCGCTGCTTGTGGCGACGAAGATAAGAAGTCAGACAAAAAGAACGACAAGGAAGTTACAGAAGTAACTGACACAGACGATCCCGCTGATGAACCTGCTGATGAACCCGCAGTTGACGAACCTGCAGACGAACCTGCTGACGAACCTGCTGACGAACCCGCAGACGAACCTGCTGATGAACCCGCTGACGAACCTGCTGATGAACCTCAACAGACCACATCAAACTATGCCACCGACCTTGCTAACCTTAACACACTTAAAGCAAAGTACGAAGGTCTTGGCTACGACGTTTTCGTTATGGAAGATAGCGACAGAGCAACTTTTTCCGAAATAGGTATTGATGCAGCAGGCATTGTAGACGCATTAAGCATTGCTGCAGCCACCACCGGCGCATTCTTCATTTACTGCACCGCTGAAAATGCCGCAAAAGCCATTTCGGATGTTTTCACATCTCTCTTAAATACAGCCTCTGCAAACGGCAATGACGATGCAACCCCCTACGTTTCACAGTATAGTGGAAAGAACGTAGCTTTCGGCCATGAAGATATCTTAAAAGGCGTAAAGGCTGACGAATTAGCAACCTCCACACCAAATACTGAAGACGTACCCTCAAACTCAGTTGTTGAGACACCCTCCATCGATGCTGACCTTGAAGATGCAGAATCACTTGTTGCACAGTTCAAGTCTATCGGCTACGGCGCTGAAATTATTTCTTCAAAAGAAGATATCCAGATACTTACCCTTATGGGCATTAACGTTGAGGGCATCGAACTTATTGTAAGCATTGAGGATTCCAAAAATCAGTCTGATGGCGCATTCTTCATTTACTGCACCGATGAAGCCGCTGCAAAAGTTGTTGCTGAATCCTTTAAAGGCTTATTAAAAGAGGATAGCGAATTTGCACAGGCCAGCCACAACATAGCTGATTACATGGTTGAGCAGGGCGATAAATACGTTTTCTTTGGTCATAAGAACATCGTTGCTCTTATGCAGTAAACCAAATAAAATAAAAAAACACGATAGGGCGAGCCTATCGTGTTTTTTTATGCTACCATCTTTCCCGTTTCACCGTTCAATATTCTAAATGATGTTTTTTCTTGCCCATCAAGCGCTGAGATATATACGGCAAAATCAAGACCTGCATATTTGCCGAAAAACTCATAACAAAGCTGTTCTTTTTCGTTTACCGATATTAAGCAAAGCCTTGAGGTTTCAGTTTCAAAGCCTTCTTTTAATTGTCTTTTAGCTTCCTCCTCAGTTATTTTTACTTCGTTAAAGACGCGTTCATGGTTGTTCATTATATAACTTTTACCCTCAAAAGCCATAATTTCACCATTATCAAGGGCAACCTTTACCTTAAAAATATCAGGATAACATACAATTCCATCCGCAATGGGCGCAAAATTGAACACCGTACAGTTCCCGTAATATTCCTGCCATACGTTTTTTACCTCGCCGTAATTAAGCTTTTTAACGAACTCCAGCGCACGATTTTCCGCTTCAGCTTCATTTAGCACCGCTTCTTTAACTTCGCGGTCTGATATAGCCATTAAAAGCAATCCGCCCGCCTTTGTTATCTGCAAGCTTACTTTATCGCTTTTAAAGTCATACACCGGAATAGTGCCGTTGATTTCGCCCTTATACTCTACAGAAAAGCCAAGCTTTTTCACGTACTCTTTTGCATTTTCGGCACTTACCTCATTCCGATTTTCCTTTGGCGTAGTGCGTTCTTGCCCATCAGAAAACGGCCCATCAAAAATTACTGAGGGATATTCCAAAAGTTCATTATCAATACTGCCGAAGATGCCATCAACATTGGTATCTTCATTTATTTTAAGCAACGATATTTTTTGGGTGCTAATATCATTTTCAAGGTTAGAAAGCTCAACGTTTACCTTTTTGCAAGTATCAAAAAAGCTTGTTATCTGCGCATCAAAATTTTCAGGCAGAACCTCAAGATTTAATGCCGTAACGCAATATGACGATAACTGATTGGTAAATTTCAACGTATTTTGAACACCCGTTGCAATAATCGGCAGACGCGATAGTTCCTGCCCGCAAGCGGCACTTTTTAACGCAATTTTTGATAAAAGACCAACCTTTGACCTTTCATTTACCGTTATCATCAATTTTGAAAGATCATTTTCAATGGTGCGCATATCGTTAAAAACTTCTTGCATTGCTGATTTCATTGAGTTTTCGTGTTTTAATGTTATTTGATTTAAGTCATTTGTCCTTAATATCAAAACTACGCTTAACGCAAGAAGCAATATAATAAGGCTCACCGACAATACAATATAAAATATTTTTTTCATTCCACCACCTACCTGCAAAAGGAATGATTGCCTACCCTAAGGGTAACTTCCTTTGAAAGCATCCATTTATTTGTTGCCGTTTTAGGATTATAATAATATAAACAGCCATCTGTAGGATCCCAACCGCCAAAGGCATCCCTTGCGGCGCGGATGCACTCTTCGTCAGGCGCAAGGTTTATTTGCCCATCGCTGACCGCATCAAATGCGCCCGGCTGATAAATTACACCTGAAACAGAATTTGGGAAGTTTGGATCATCTACCCTATTTAAAATTACTGCTGCAACGGCAACCTTACCCAAATACACTTCGCCACGTGCCTCGCCATAAACGCATTTTGCCAAGAGATAAACGTCGCTTCCCGTATTATTGTTGGGCGTATTTATTTTTAGTTTTGAAAGGGTTTCAGCGCCTGCAATGCCATCGACTTTAAGCCCGTTGGCTTTTTGAAATTCCATAAGCGCCGTTTTGGTTTTTGTACCGAATATGCCGTCAGCTTCGCCAACACTATAGCCTGCCTTATTCAGCGCTTCCTGCAATTTTTTTACGTCTTCACCCCGCGCGCCAAGTGATAAAGTGGCTGCGCAAACAGTAATTGAAACCAATGCTACCACTATTATAAGCGCAAAAATTCTCCTCATAAAATACCTATCCTTTCAAGAATTTCCACAATAAAGGTCTTATACTGAACCTTATTTTCATTTGCCGTTGTGTAACACATATTAGGGAATGCCACGCACCACCAATTTCGCCCTTTTCCCTCGCCTATTTCAATTATTAACGCAGTATATTCGCCTTCAGGATAAATCTCATTATTGTAGGTTTTTTCAGGGAAATATTCAAGCCCCAACGTAACGTTGCACTCTTCACCTGAAACCTCCTCTGCAATATTTTTTAAATTTTCAAGTTCACCGTTAAGTACCTTTACCGCTTCATCCTTTGTTTTAGGCTTATTAAGGATTGGTGTTAAATATTGATTTATGCTGTCCCGCACCTTAAACTTAACATCCTGATCCGCCTCAAGATTGCTGTTAGCACGTATATGTATCCTTACAATATCTTCGTTTTCCGTAACACTACACATAAATGCCGCAAAAAGCACCGAGAATCCTAAAACAATAAAAAATTTTTTCATTATAATCACCTCGGAACTGATTATTTACCGTCTGAAAATCTTTTATACTTTTATATTAAAAAAATTATATTTTTCGCTTGACAGATTTGAACATCTAATATATAATACACTTGTTTTCTGGGTGTGGCGCAGTTTGGTAGCGTGCATGAATGGGGTTCATGAGGCCGGAAGTTCAAGTCTTCTCACCCAGACCAAATAAGAACGAAAGTTATGATACCAAAGGTATTGTAACTTTCGTTTTTTTTATATACTTAATTCCATTTTTTTGCAGCATTTACACCACACGCAAATAATACCCGTTACATCCGTCTTCACAATAAGAACAATGCAGTTCTTCTCATAATCAACAACCTAATTAAAATGAAAAATGAGCCTTTTCGGCTCATTTTATAATTATTTAATAATCTCATAAGTCTTATAATTTATGCACAAGGTATCCTTTTTGCGGAGATATCTGTCGTAATCGCAACCAACCCTTATGATTTTTATAAGTTTATCGAAGGTATCAATGGTTATAAGATTGTATAAATCTTCAGAGGGCATCCCCTCTGTACGGTCAGCATCATTATATGCCATACTCTGATAACAACGCTGTGAATCTATTGCAATACAAAGCTGTTCGGGGAATTTTTCACCGTATCCCATATAATCAAGATGGATATGACCTGTAAGCCAAACAATAAAATCTCCGCCTTTTTTCATGAAGGCATCAACCTTTTCCTGATAAACTTCCATACTTGTATCGCCTAAAACCTCACCTCTGTCAAGAGTTGAGAAGTTGCAATCAATCTTCTTCATGCGTATAGGATAGTGCATTGCCGCTACAACGTGTAAATCATTTTCAACTGCACCTTGTAAAACATTTTCAAGCCATGCTGCCTGCTCGTCGCGCTCCTCGTTTTCAAGCAAACTATCAAGTACGATTAAGCGTATTGCATTTGCAGTATAATCCTTATAATAATAAGTTTTGTTTTCCTGATAAACGCAATTCCACTCCGCAATATATGGCGCAAAGAACTTTTGATAGCAATCCTCCTGAGATTTGCGATTATTCCAATCCCAATTTGAGTGGTCTGCAAGAACGTCATGGTTGCCGATGCAGGAAAGCACCTTTTTGGCACGTCCGCCCTGTCCCCAGAACTCAAAATCAGAAGTCCAGCTTCCCTCTAAAATATCGCCCGTACAGATGCAATCTTCGATATAATCGCCATGCACATCCATAAAATCGCACAGACGCTTCATGCCGCCATCATCACCATGAACGTCGCTAAAATGCAATAAAGTGAGAAGGGGCAACTGCTTTTTATAACCCCAAACTTTTCCATCATTACTGGGTTTTCTTGCATGAAAAAGTAAACTTTTAATATCCATTATAATCACCTCAAAAATATTATAATATAAACCCTTAAAATTAAGAAATAAATTCGCGAACTTTCTTTACAAGTTCTTCTGCCAGATAGTTATAACCATCCTTGTTTAAATGAACGCCATCAGTTATGGTGTCCTCATGTTCTTTTGTAATTTTATAAAAATCCACCGTTGGCAAATTATATTTTTCAGCAATGGCAGATACCATTTTGTTTCTTACCTGAACACGCTTATCGCGTTCATTGTCAGCAACGTGCGTAGTTAAAAGAATAATAAAGGGTGTGCCTTCAAACTCTTTAAGCAAACTAAGAAGCACCTTTTCATAAGCTGCTGCATATTCGGTTTCATCGTCAAGATGCCATCCATGCAAGCCATTATTAAAAAGCACAACTTCTCTTTGCCCCTGCTGAAGTGCAAACAGACGGACAGAATCAACAAAATACGGATTGTCCAATGCTTTAGACGTGCCAAAGCCATCAAAAAATATTTCATTTTTTGCAGTTGCCGTAGCCGCAATTCTTGTTGCGCAGGATATGGAATCGCGTATATAAAGCACTCTCGGCACACCTTCCGTATTTGCATGGTCCCACCATACGTTGTCCCATTCAAAGGTTTCAAGTGCCTCTGTTCTCTTTTCGAATTCATATGTAAAATTACTCATTTTTACCTTTACCTCACATTCAGATATGTTTTCGCAATTCGTTTATAATACTGTTTCTTATCTTCAATATTGCCGTGGCACTACGTGCGCAGTTCTCAAAAGTTACTTCGCCCGTTACCTCTTCAATAAGTTTAATTACCTTTGTTCTGCCTATAAAAGATTCCAATAATTTAAACAATCTTAAATCTTGCAATGCTTCATTAAAAACTACAATACGCATTGATTTTTGCGGGCCGTCAGCACCGGGATAAACAGAAAAACAGTCGCCACCGGGATATCCGCCGTCAGCATCAGGCACAGTGAAAGGATCAATTCTCTTTGCCGATAAAGGTGCATTATAGAAATTCAGCGCCCAATGGAAGAACAATTTAACGTCATATTTAAACAGTTGATATCCAAAGCTTCTATTTCTGTACAAGGGCATTGTAATAAACCTGTTTGCCACCTTATAATCTTGCGCACAGCAATAATACACGCTTAATTCATCTATTTTTTCAAGCTCAAAATTGCCGATATCACTTGTAGGAATAAGGGGAATATGCGCGCCCGCTTCATTAAACTTTTCCTGGCTTGTAAAAGCATCCATTATTTTAAATTCTTTAAGCATAGGCATAAGAACTGCGCTTAACTTAGAATATCTTTTAACAGTTTCCTCATCAAAAGGCTCGTCAGAAATTGAGAATATTACATTATCTTGTATGTTTAACTCTTTGATTTTTTCAGCAAGGCAAGGAATAAACTGCCTTAAAAAGTTGAAATACTTTTCATCCGTTGATTTTACATCCCAACCAAAAATTCTTTTTTGTTCATTGTTCTCCGTTACAATGATTTTTGGTGTGAACTCAGCGCCCCATTGCGTAAAAAATGACGGCATATAAAAATACTTTATGCCTGCGCTATGGCACATCTTTATGTAGCGTTCAAACAAAGTAAAATCAAAAGCATACTTATCGCCTGATTTATCTATTTTTACAAGCTGTACCGTCGTCCTCTCTCCACCGACTTTAGTATCAACGGGCGGTGTAAATATTGGCGGAACAAGGGCATTTGAACCATATTCAGCACTTATTTTTATAAACTTTTCTAAAAATTCCCAATGTTTTTCGGAAAATACTTCTATATTATAATAATCCGCAAGGCAATCAGCATGAACCGAAACACCGTAAATCATTTCCTGCGCCGGTAATTGAAGATTCAGCACCTCAAGCGTCATTGAGCTTGTAACGGAAGCATCGCCACCCGATATAGTTATTTTTATATTGTGTTTTCCCGGTTCAATATCCTTATCCGTCTCAATCCATACACCGCGGTAATAATAGCTTAACGGAATGGTATTATCCTTTATTTCCTGCAATAAATCAGGAAAAAGCCCCGGTTCTACGCTTAAATAGTTATCATCCTCCAATGCTTTTGGAAAAAATACCGTTCTTTTGACGGGAACACAATCAATTTTGTATACGTGCAGTTTATCGGAAATATCGCTTTCAACTTCAAGCTTGCAATCACAAACTCTATCGCCAATATATGCAATCTGATATGATGCCTTTTCACCCTTTAAGACTGTCATTTCCTCTATGGGGATGAACTCTTGTTTGACTTTAGGCATAATATTTTCCAATGATGATACCTGATATAATTTTATCATAAAAAGTCTCCGTTTTAAAAAATTATACTTCCAATAAATGCTTAACCAGCGCCTCGATTGGCGCATCATCCTTGCAAAATTCGTGAGTGCCCTCAAAGGTAATAAACGAAAGCCAATCAGTGCCAACATCCTTGCACATTTCCAAAAGTCTTTCGTATGATTTTATTCCATATTGCACATTAAATAACTTATCATCTTTGCCGATTTCAACGCATAATTTACGCGGATAAACCATTGCTGCAACCTCAGCGCGATCAAATTTTTCAGCCTCGCAAAACCACGTTCTGTCGCTGGTAGGATGATTGTCCGCATTGTGGAAAAACGCGCAGGAAATCGCCGATTTAATTCGCGTATCAATGGATGCCATAAGTAACGTGTAGAACCCACCATAGGAAAGTCCCACCATACCAAAAGTCGAAACGTTATGCTGATTTTCAAAATAATCTTAAATTTTGCTGATGCCGTAAAGCTCGATAGCAGTAATTGAACTGCCTACTCGTTTTAATCTGGCATCAATATTTTTTCTGTCATAATCTATGCCGTATCTCTCTTGATCCCACAAAAGCATCTGTGGCGCAAAGGCATGAACGCCATGGGATATAACTCTTTCAAGCATATTATTATAGTTTTGCGTTTTGCCATTATAGAACCCCGAAACAACTTCAGGTGTTCCCAAACCGCCATGCTGAACAATAACAAGTGGCTTCTTATCTTCGCCATCCATCTCGAAATACAATCCTGTCATTTCAAGACCGCCAATAATTTCAAACTGCATACGATAGATGGTAAAGTTATCTTCCTTTGAAAGCATAGTCTTTTTAACGGGCGGAATTTTTCCATCACGGGGTTCAGTCAAAGGCCATCCCAATATCTTTTTAAAATCATCACGATACTTTTCAGTATCAGTAAAAATATTTTTGCAATACTCTTTTCTCTGCTCAGCCAAATTCTTTTGTCTGTCAAGAATAAGCGCCCTTATATCATTAAAATATTTCTCTCTGAAGTTTAATGTATCCTTTTCATTTTCCTGATATCGCATAAAAGTCCACCTTTCCTTTTAAAAATCACTCTCGTACAACAACCGATAAATCAACCATAACTGTTTAACATTCTTCTTGCCACACTACCTGTTTATGATAAAGGTCGCAATAGAATGTGATGGCATATCCGTTTTATATATGTGCCCATCCAATCGAATGATCACGGGTAATTGTTTATCACCCTTATTCAACACGACAACAACAACTTCGCCATTGGGGTTTTTGAATGCACAATAGTCCAACGATTCCGTGTAGGAGCTTGCATTGATTACCTTAGCACCACGCTTCACAAACTTTGATATATGCCCTATATAATAATAGGCCTTACGAAAAATGAGTTCTCCCGTTTGCTTGTTACAATAAACAGGCGCTTCTGCTGAACACCCCCTACCAGTGCGATTATGATATGGTCCGTTTTTTTCATCAAGTGTTATATTCCAATCGCAATACGCACTCAAACCGTTTTTAAAGCAACCGAGAATATCGTGCGCATATCTCTCGGCAAATTCAAGTTCTCGTTCCGGCTGTATTCCCTCGCCGACTATCGCACAGCACCCTACGCTAGCCACGTTATACTTTTCGGGATACCTTTCGTAAAATGCCTTCAGTTCACCAAAGTGATCCCCCGAATACCAATGATGTGCAATTCCGTCACAATACTTCCCATTTTCACTTGCATAAATTTTCTTTGCTCTCTCATAAACACGTTCTCTGCAATGGTCGTAGCAGAGGATTTTGACTCCCGTTCCTGCCAAACTCTTACCCAAGTATCCCAAAAATTCAATTTCCTCTTCTACAGAGTACAAGCAAGACTCCCACATTTGTGCGTGCCGTGGTTCATTTTGCAAAGTTACTCCCCAAATATTTATCTTTTCATCTCCACAAGCGGCAACGTATTTCAAAAAATATTTCGCCCAGAGTGGATAATATTCCTTCTTCAAATGACCTCCGTATTCACGTTTATCCTTGGTCTTCATATAAGCAGGAGGCGACCAAGGAGAAGCGAGCAATACAAGGTCCGTGTATTTTTCTGCCGCTTTTATCATAGGAAATACCGCTTTTTTATCATGCGAAATATCAAAGCTATCTAACGTTTCGTCGCATTCCCTTACATATGTATAATCCTCCGTCGAGAAATCACAGCTGCCTATTGAAAGTCGACCAAAATTATATCCTATTCCCTTATCATCATCAAAATATGCTTCAATTAATTTTTCTTGCATATCTTCAGGCATACTTTTCCAAGCCGTTGCAGCCGAATCACTAAATGCTCCGCCAATACCTAATACTGTTTGATATTCAATATCATCGTGAACATTCAATATTTTCGTTTCAACGTCGCCGGGATGTCCATACTCCTCGTTAACGTCTGTATCTATGTACTGCATAACATATTCTTGCGACTGGTAAAGATTATTTTCAAGTCCATTGGAACGATAAACACGTACTTTCACTATATACCTCGTTTATTATTTTTATACATAAAAATTTTTCCTTGTTTGATTATAGCATACTATAAAATTGCTGTCAATGTCTACCATTATTAACTC
>JAZOMK010000043.1:0-2970 GCA_045653985.1 Clostridia bacterium
ATTTAAAAGGAACAGCGCGGGACTACTTCCATCATCCATCATCATTCACCTCACAAAAATTTTTAGTATTATATAATACTATTATATAATACTATTTTCTGCGGAAAAAGTCAAGGATTTTCAATTCCGCAAGCACGCATAATAAGGTTGTGAAGTTTTATTTCATATTCATAAGTATAGGGATTTTCCTTTTCCTTTAATACGTATGAGGCGAAGGAAGCCATCATAGTATCGTATCTGTTATAGGGTACACACTTTTGCTTTTTGTGTGCAGTATCCCAGTTACATCCCTTATTTTCTTTAAGTAGTATTGAATATTCAGTATCTAAAAGCTGATAGTCATTACTTGCATACCACTCAAGAGGGCGTACTTCAACAGTCCCCTTTTCACCAACTATTACAAGCTGTCTTCTGTGGAAACCGCCAACCTCATTGGCGCAGGTTTTAACAAAGGATAGTCCATTTTTATATTTGAACACGCAAAAGCCCAAATCCTCTTTTGCAATGCCATCAGTTGTACAGTTTAACGGTATAACCTCTTCAGGTTCGCCCTGAAGCCTATACACAAGGTCAATAAGATGGCAACCTAAAAAACACAACATACCGCCCTTAAAATGATCAAGCCACTTGCGTTTTTCTTCAAAATGATAGCAATCCATATGTGCTTCTACCGAATATATTTCCCCGATGCTTTCAATATTATCAAAAATCTCCATTATAACGGGGTTATAGCGGTACATATAACCGGTATGGAAAACAAGCCCCTTTTCCTTAGCAAGCATAACCGTTTTTTTATAATCTTCGTGATTCTGGCTACCGGGTTTATCCATATGCACGTGCTTATTATGTTCTAAGGCAAGACGAGCATATTTTGTTAAATTCCAATCGTTTGTTTCAACAAAAACTGCGGTGATGGTTTCATCATTCAAGATTTCTTCCAAAGTAATTTCCTTTGCATCAGGACACATTTTTTCTCTTGAAGGACGTGCAAATTCCTCGTCTTCACATTCACAAAAGCCTACAAACTCAAAAATATCATTTTGTCTTAAAATACTATCCATTGCCACTATTGCATGGTCGTGGCCGATACCTATTTGCGCTACTTTAATCATAACTTACTCCAATCAAACTGTACTACCGGGAAGTTTTTATCCTCAATAAGGCGTGTGTAAACCTCAAAACATTCTTTAGGATCATGTACTTCTCCGACAAGCTGTTTAATATTTATTCTGTTTAACTTAATCATATTTAAAATTGCCTTGATATCATCATTATGGGTAAACCAACCGCTATGTGATTCTTCCGAGGGACGAGCCATAGTATGCGCACCAATCATCGTTATACCGGGTGCATGAACCTTTTTATAATAGTCGATGGTAAAGTTTCTATCGCGGGTGCAACCTAAAAGTGCAACGCGGCCAAACCTTTTCATAACGTC
The DNA here is from genome assembly GCA_045653985.1 of Clostridia bacterium. Taxonomy (GTDB): domain Bacteria; phylum Bacillota; class Clostridia; order Christensenellales; family QALW01; genus UMGS1322. Next base: position 1,439 of record JAZOMK010000043.1, read on the forward strand.
AAGACCTTGTTCAAGACCTTTTCCTAAACCGGTAACTTCAATGCAAACGTTAGCACCACCGTCAGTTATCTCTTTTGCTTTATCTATGAAGTTTTCGTCCGTCGGGTCTAAAGCATAATCAGCGCCTAATTTCAAAGCTTTTTCGCGCCTTTCTTTAACAGGATCAACTGCAATAATAGGTGCGGCACCTTGGGCACGTGCAAACATAACGGCAAACTGCCCTAAAATACCAAGTCCCATAACGATAACGCTTTCACCGATTTCAACGTGGCACTTTCTTACCGCCGCCAACGAGAATGATGCAATCAACGTCATTGATGCCTCAGAGAAAGAAATTTCATCAGGAATTTTAACAAGTTGCTTTTCGTTTACCTGATTGATTTCCCTATGGAATGCCCACGTAGTAACAACTCTGTCCCCTACTTTAAAGTTTTCAACATTATCTCCTACTTCCATTACAGTACTTGCGCTTGCATAACCACACGCTCGCGGAAACACAACCGCGCTTGGTCCTGCACCGTTTACGTTAGGATCACCCATAATATTTGCTTTTTCAGTACCTTGCGATATGGTAGAATATTCCGTTTTTACCCTCAATTCATTTTCCTTTAATGGCGGAAGTTCACATTCAATAAGTTCCGCTGTATTTATTTTCCTAAAAAGAATTTGCTTGGTTTTCATTATTTTCACCTCACACATATTATACTGCGTTGACACATGTTATTCTATATGATATACTACTAAAAAACACCACTATACTATGAGGTTATTATATGTTAGGCGAATATATAAAGCACGCAACAATACATAAATATTCTTTTAGCCTGCACCGCGCGCTAAACACGCCCATCAACTTTAAAATCCCCTGCATAGGCTATATTTTAAAAGGCGAAGGTGAGTTTTTATATAAGGGCAAAAAATACTATGCAAAAGCGGGCGACCTTATATATATTGCCGCAGGTACGCGCTATTATTCTTTCTGGTACGGTCATCCTGAAATTGAGTTTTATTCCATTGACTTTTACTTTAACGTAAACTCAGCCTACAGCGAATACCGCTTTCAGATAGTTAAAAACTTCGAGGTTGATTTTTTTGATAAGATGTATCAGGCAAAAAACAATCTTGAGCTTATGGCGGCACTATATGCAATACTTGCAACACTATACCCAAAAATGAAAAAAGAGCAGGCATTGATAAATTCAGCCATCACCCCCGCCATTGATTATATTGAAAATCATTTTAAGGAAAGTATTTCAATAAAAGCACTTACCGACCTTTGTAATTTAAGCGAATCCCACTTTTTTGCACTTTTTAAAAAGCAGACGGGACTTTCGCCTACCCACTATAAACATAATCTTTTAGTGCAAAATGCCATTGATATGCTTACAACAAGTGATAAAACCATCGAAGAAATAAGTGAAGAATTAAACTTTTCTTCATCAAATTACTTCCGTAAAATCTTCACTTCCATAACAGGCCACAGACCTAAAGATTACAGATAAGGAAATAACCCCCTGCAAACTATTGCAGGG
>JAZOMK010000044.1:0-1553 GCA_045653985.1 Clostridia bacterium
ATATGTATTTAGAGAAATTTATATTACCAAGCAGTAAATGCGAGGAAAGAATAATTGAAAGAAACTCTAATCTTGTTAATTATTATCCATGTACATTGTTTACGCGAAAGGGCTTTTTTGAAGTTGATTTTGAAAAAATCACAATCTTTTATGGAGGCAATGGCTCAGGAAAAAGTACTCTTTTAAATTTGATAGCGGAAAAATTAAAATTAAACCGCATTGCACCTTATAACACAAGCGATTTGTTTAATGCTTTTACCCAAAAATGCGACTATCGTTTAGGTATTGATGATGAAGGCTTTGAACATCGCATCCCCAATGGCAGCAGAATAATTACAAGCGATGATATCTTTGATTATATGCTTGCCATTCGCTCAAATAATAATGATATTACACAAAATAAAGAAGATGCTAAAGAAAAATGGGCGATGCTTAAATTTGGCGAAACCATAAAACTTTCAGGGTTAGAAGATTACGATGCTTTGAGGATGCAGGTTTTAGCGCGTAACAAAACAACTTCGCGCAGGCAGTTTATTAAAAAAACGGTGGGCGATGAAGTGCGCCTGAACAGCAATGGCGAAACTGCGCTGATGTATTTTGAAAAGAAATTAAAAAACGATACCCTTTATTGCCTTGATGAGCCTGAAAATAGTATGTCGCCTAAAATGCAACTTGACCTTGTAAAAATGCTTGAAGAAATGGCACGCTACTGCGGTTGCCAATTTATAATTGCAACACATTCGCCCTTTCTTTTAGCGCTTGAAAATGCAAAAATTTATGATTTAGATTCTGCACCTGTAAAAATAAAAGATTGGTGGCAGCTTGAAAACGCAAAAATTTATTTTGAATTTTTCCAAAAGCATAAGCATTTGTTTTTAGAGGATTAAAAAAAGGGAGGATATTTTCCTCCCTTAGTTTTTTTATACAACTTCGTAACCGTTATCGGTAATAAGTTTTTTAATAATTTCATCGTCTATCGGCACTGTTGATTTTATAATTGCGGTGCCTTCTTTATGGCTTGCTGTTGCTTCCGTTACACCGTCAATGCTTTCCAATAACTTTTTAACCATAGCCTCACAATGGGGGCACATCATACCTTTTATTACTACTGTTTTCGTCATGATTTTTACTTCCTTCTCTTTTTTTATTTTAAATAAGTTAAGCCTTAATGCGTTTGATACAACACAAAAACTTGATAAACTCATGGCTAAAGCGCCAAGCATGGGCGAAAGTGTAATACCTGCCCAAGCAAAAGCACCTGCGGCAACGGGGATGCAAATTGCATTATAGAAAAATGCCCAGAAAAGATTTTCATGGATGATTTTTAATGTCTTTCTGCTTATTTCAATGGCGTTTTTTACGTCGGTAAGATTGCTGTTTATAAGCACCACGTCAGCAGATTCAATGGCAAGATTAGTGCCTTTGCCGATGGCAATACCAACATCAGCGCTTATAAGCGATGGCGCATCATTTATACCGTCGCCAACCATAATAACCGGCTTATTTAATTTGCGGATTTCTTTTTCTTTTTCATCAGGCTTTAAAGATGAAAT
>JAZOMK010000045.1:0-6187 GCA_045653985.1 Clostridia bacterium
TGCGGAGAATTATCGTGCTCGAATTAGTACATTCCGCCCATTCCACCGGGAGCAGCAGGTGCAGCCGGTTCGGGTGCGGGGATATCAGCAACAAGACATTCAGTTGTAAGCATTGTTGAAACAACGCTTGCAGCATTGGTAAGTGCTGTACGGCTTACCTTTGTGGGGTCGATAATACCCTTTTCAACCATGTTGCAATATTCATCGTTTGCAGCATCATAGCCGAAGTTAGGATCAGCATTTTCAAGTACCTTCTGTACAATTACTGAGCCTTCAAGACCTGCGTTAAGTGCAATCTGACGCATGGGTTCTTCAATAGCACGAAGAACGATTGAAGCACCGGTCTTTTCATCGCCTGATAAAGTTTCCATATGTGCCTTAACTGCAGGTGCAACTGAAAGAAGTGCTACACCACCACCGGGTACGATACCTTCTTCAACTGCTGCCTTTGTTGCGGCAAGTGCGTCTTCGATACGAAGCTTCTTTTCTTTCATTTCAACTTCAGTTGCAGCGCCAACCTGAACAACTGCTACACCGCCTGCAAGTTTAGCAAGACGTTCCTGAAGCTTTTCTCTGTCATAATCGCTTGTTGTTTCCTGAATCTGAGCCTTAATGGACTGTACACGTGCAATGATTTCTTCCTTTGCACCTGCGCCCTCAATAATTGTTGTGTTTTCCTTGTCAACCTTAACAAGACGTGCAGTACCAAGCATATCGATAGTTGCATCTTTAAGGTCATAGCCAAGTTCTTCAGAAATAACTGTACCGCCTGTTAAAGTTGCGATATCCTGAAGCATAGCCTTTCTTCTGTCGCCAAAGCCGGGAGCTTTTACTGCAACAACGTTGAAAGTACCACGAAGCTTATTTACAACCAATGTTGCAAGGGGTTCGCTTTCAATATCGTCAGCAATAATTAAAAGCTTCTTGCCCATCTGTACAATCTGCTCTAAAACAGGAAGAATCTCCTGAATGTTTGTAATCTTCTTATCTGTGATGAAGATAAGGGGGCTATCTAAAACAGCTTCCATCTTTTCCATATCAGTTGCCATGTAGGGTGAAGCATAGCCACGGTCAAACTGCATACCTTCAACTAAACCAAGTTCAGTTTTCATTGTCTTTGACTCTTCAACAGTAATTACACCGTCATTGCCAACCTTTTCCATAGCATCAGCAATAAGACCGCCAATTTCCTTATCGCCTGCTGAGATTGATGCAACCTGTGCGATAGAAGTCTTATTTTCGATAGGCTTAGAAATAGCCTTTAATTCTTCAACTGCAACGTCAACTGCAGAAAGGATACCCTTTCTTAAAACCATGGGGTTTGCGCCTGCTGCAACGTTCTTTGCGCCTTCGCGGAAGATAGCTTGTGCAAGAACTGCTGCTGTAGTTGTACCATCACCGGCAATATCATTTGTTTTAACTGAAACTTCCTTTACAAGCTGTGCGCCCATATTCTCAAAAGGATCTTCAAGTTCGATTTCCTTTGCGATTGTAACGCCATCATTGTTGATAAGGGGTGCGCCGAACTTTTTATCAAGTACAACGTTTCTGCCCTTAGGACCTAATGTAATTTTTACGGTGTCTGCTAAAATATCAACACCTGTCTGAAGCGCTCTGCGTGCTTCCTCGCCATATTTAAACTGTTTTGCCATTTTTTATTTCCTCCTTAATCCTCAATGATACCTAAAATATCATTCTGGCTGATAACAATATATTCGCTACCGTCAAGTTTAACGTTTGTGCCTGCATATTGGCTGTAAACAACCTTCTGACCAACTGCAACCTGCATTGTAACGTCCTTTGTGCCGGGACCTACTGCTACAACTTCAGCAAACTGAGGTTTCTCCTTTGCTGTGCCTGTAAGCACGATTCCGCTTTTTGTAGTTTCCTCTGCTGCGCAGTTTTTAATTACTACCTTGTCAAATAACGGTGATATTTTCATAATTACACATCCTTTCATTTTTAGCACTCTTGTCTTTTGAGTGCTAACACTCATATGATACTTATTTTGCCCAAAAATTGCAATTCTTATACAATGATATTTATAGGCTGTTTGCTGTATTTTTCTCTTGTTTTCTCCGTTTTTCTCTTGTTTTCTCAAGTTTTTAGAATTTAAGCAATTTTCATTTGTTTTTCACCATATCTTCAATGCGTTTTATGGTTGCGCGCAGGCTTTTTATTTCTGCCTGCATCTGGAATATTGCCCGCTGGTGCATATAAACTTCCTCGGCTATTCCTTTCTTTAATTGCATCTCCCATTTTAAATCAGGAAAAGGCGACGAAATGATTTTTCGCTTATCGTTATTGGGAACACATAATATATATTGATGGGCATCGCACTCTATCTCTGCTTCGCCTGAATATCCGCTTTCAAGGGAATATTCTTTTACCACGTTACCGCTTTTAACCAATACGCGCTTCATATCCGGTGCAAAAATCTTATCACCTTTTGCAATTTCGCCACCGTTAAAGTAAGCACAACCGCCGCTTACCCATACTGCACCATCAGAAACACCTTGTACTTCATCAATGGTGCTAAATGACGAAAACATCTCCTTATCAGGTTCATATGTATTTATGAGCATATGTGAATTATTGTCTTTTTTAACTGCGTAACATTGATTTTTATACTTTTTAACGTATTTTAAGATAAGTTCTTCCTTGCAGGTATACAAATTTTTGCCCGCCCAATTTTCGCCTTTTTTAGTATACTCAATTACAGCGCACCCCATAGGCGATTTAACGCAATAATTAAGGCGCAGATTATCTTCGCAGTTGATAATAAGGCTTGTAACAAAAAAGTTCTCAGGCAGGTGCATAAGATGCAGATTATTTATTTTGCCGTTGTTATATACGATATATGATATCGCGCCCTTAAACACCGCGCCTATATGAATTACGCCCGAATCATCAATATCAGCAGAAAAGCAAAGAGGTTTTCTTTTATCAAGTTTTTGGGTAAAAAGAATCTCCTTATTACGTGCAAGTGATAAATTAAGATTTTCATCTAACCTATAGCTATCGTTTTTATACAAAAAAATAAAATCCATCAATTTTTCCTCTTATATTTTTTAATAAATATATTGAAACTTTAATAAATTTATGATATTATATTGTATATTGAGAGGGTAAAAATGAAAATATTTACAGTTTCTGATCTCCACTTGCCGGGTACTATGGATAAAACTATGGATATGTTCGGCACTAAGTGGGAAGGTCATTTTGAAAAAATTAAAGAAGATTGGCTTAACAAGGTAACGGACGATGATATCGTTTTAATTGCAGGCGATATTTCATGGGCGATGCACTTAAATCAGGCATTACCTGACCTTAAAGCAATAGGTGCGCTTCCTGGCAAAAAAATTCTTATCCGCGGCAATCACGATTTTTGGTGGTCAAGCGTTTCTCGCGTACGCGATGCGTTGCCTGAAAATATGTTTGTTTTGCAAAACGATGCCATAAAAATTGGTGATTACGTTTTTGCCGGCACACGTGGTTGGATGGAAAGCAATACTGAAGAAGATAAAAAAATCTTCGCACGTGAGCAAATCCGTCTTGAGCTTACCTTATCTGCCGCACAAAAGCTGATGGATGAAAATTCTGTGCTTATTATGATGCTTCACTATCCGCCCGTAATAAACAAGGTAAAATTCAACCAATTTGTACCTAAAATGGAAGAATTTAACGTAAAATACTGCATTTATGGGCATTTGCACGGTGTAAATAAATCCGAGGCAGAAATTTTAGAAAACAACAACATAACTTATATACTATCCTCATGCGATATGATTGATTTTTCATTGCGCGAGGTTTTATAACAAATCATTCTTACATAAAAAGGAGACAAAAAAATGGTAAAAATTTATGAAGCACCCTATGCAGGTTGGGACAAATGTTTATTTATGGAAAACGGAATCGTTCAGCTTGTAATTACACTTGAAGTTGGCCCCCGTATTATCCGTTATGCCCTTATTGATGGCGAAAATATGCTTTGCGAAAAAGAAGACCAGGTTGGCACTAAAGGCGGCGATTCATGGAAAATTTACGGTGGCCACAGATTATGGTCCTCTCCCGAAGTTAATCCAAGAACATATCCTGCCGATAACTTCCCCGTAAAGTACACAGTTGATGGTGCATCCGTTACAGTTACGCCTGATGCTGAAGAATTATCAAAAACACAAAAGGAAATGGTTATTACCCTTGCTGAAGATTCTTCACGCGTTACAATCGAACACCGTATAACAAATATCGGCGTATGGGATGTTGACCTTGCAGTATGGGCACTTACCGTTTGCGATAAAGGCGGTCTTGAAGTTATCCCTGAGCCTGAGAAGTATCATCAGTACTTGCCTAACCGCAGAATTTCACTTTGGGCATATACCGACCTTAGCGATCCCCGCGTTTATTGGGGCGAAAAGTTTATCACCATAAACAGCGATCCCTCCATCGCAAAGCCTTTTAAAATCGGTACAGATAACCAGCACGGATGGGCAGCAATTTTCAATAAAGATTGCCTTTTCATCAAGCGCTATCCCGTTGAGCCTGACGCAGTTTACCCCGATTTTGGTGTTTCCTTTGAAACCTACTGCTGTGATTATATGACTGAGTGTGAATCACTTTCACCTCTATATCACCTTGCCCCCGATGCAACTGCAATCCACGTTGAAGAATGGGAACTTCATAAGGAAGCTCGTCCTGACGCTAAGGACGAAACCGCAATTAAAACAGCAATGGATAAGTACGTATAAAAACAGCTTAAAACAACCAATCCACACCGATTACTGCTCGGTGTGGATTTTTATATAATATTTAACTTGAATTCCGAAAAAATTTTTGATATAATCAAATAAAGCATATACTTGTACCAAATTCGGTACAAAGTAGTGTGTATAATTTTCTTATATCGCAAAAGCGATAATAAAAATTAGAAAAGAGGAACAAAAAAATGAAAACAGCTAACGAACTTAACTTAAACGTGAAAGGTTATCGCCTGATGACATTGGATGAACGAGCAAAATATGAGCTTCAACTCCCCGAAACAGATTCCTGTATTCTATGGTGGTTAGCAGATCTTAAGCCAAATAATATCAACTATGTTGCTTGTGCTGAAGGGATTTATGAATGCGACTACCTTTATGTTAAACGCAATAGCTTAAATGTATACCTTCGCCCAGTGCTTGATATTGAAGGCGCACAATTAAATAGCGGTGATGAATTTATTTATAAAGGATTTGTTTTTACTTGTCTTGATGAAAATCTTGCAATTTCAAACAACTTCCTCGGTTGCGCAAAATATTATGATAAAGAGCTTGCATCTTGGTGGTTTTATGATGAAGATCCTGAACCGCCTACTAATACAGTTATGGATATTTTAAATGCACTTTTAGGTTGATTTTTCTCTTTTAAATATCCCCCACTATACACCAACACCCTATGACTAAAAGTCATAGGGTGTTTTTTTATTCTTTAGTTTTCTTCAACTGTATCAAAATTCCGCCAACGATGACGATTAAGCCTAAAATTGAATATATGCTTATAGTTTCATTTTTAAGGAAAATCGATACCCATACCATTGATAAAAAGGGCGTGATGTATGCAAGGTTTGATATTTTTTCCGTTTTGCCAAGTTGCAAAGCTAAAATCCATACGGTATTTGCAACCGCCATTGTAAACATACCGTTCCACGCCATACCCAAAGCCTGCACCGTTGTCGGCATAAAAAGATTTCCCATAACCCCGTTAATAATTGTGGTAATCACAAATGTAACGGCATAGTTATTCATCATTGAAACGCCCTTATCATAGGTGTATTTTCTGTTAAGCGAAGTAAACAAACCGTAAGAAATTGCGCCTAAAACGCAAGAGATTGCACCTATTATAAAGTTGCTGCCTGCCTCATCATTTTTGCCAAGCATAATAATTATAATGCCTGAAAAAGATACAAGAATCGCCAGTGCTTTGCGGAAATTCATTTTTTCTTTTAATATAATTACCGCAAAGACAACGCTCATTATGGGCCACAGATAGTTAATTACAAACGCCTCTGATGCCGCCATCTGCGATGCACCGAAATAATAGAAAACGTAATAAAAAAACGTTCCCGGCAATCCAATGAGTGTAGAAATAACAAGGTCTTTTATAGAATATTCCTTTAACTTTTTAAGTTTACCCGTAAAAAGATTTACAA
>JAZOMK010000046.1:0-21838 GCA_045653985.1 Clostridia bacterium
CCAATACCTGCTTTGTTATTGCGTATCCATGTTGATGTAGCATCTTCCGTATAAAGGATTTTTTTGCCGACAGCGTCAGCATCTTCTTCCGCTGCGAATACGTTAAATGATATCATTGAAAAACAAGATATCAACATCGCAAGAATAAGAAGAATTGAAAAAATATTTTTCATAAAAAACTTTCCCTTCTTAAAAATTTGTACAAATATTATATACGAAATTTATTATTTTGTCTATATAAAAAAACCACTTTTATATGGAATTATTGCCATTTTCCACAAAACTGTTGCGATTTTTTACCCAAGACACTATATATAATATACAAACAAGCAAATTATTGGATATCATACACAGCCACGCGCTTTCAAGACCAAAGGTAAAGATTTGCGTGCAAATAAATGTACCGACAATGCGGACGCCCCACATTCCTATAAGATTAAATACAAAAGGCTGTACCGTTTTGCCCATACCTTGAAGCACGCCTTCAAGGACAACCGTTATACCAAAAAACGGTTCGGAAAGTGCAACCATTCTTAAAACGACTGTGCCAAGCGTTATAACAAGCGCATCATTAGAAAATAAAGTTATCATTTGTGGCGCAAAGGCAAAAAGCATAGAGCCTGAAATTACCATAAGCACCGATTCGATTATAATAAGCAAATTAACGGTTTTTTTAAGTTTTTCACCATTTTTCTCACCTAAGGCATTTCCCGCCAAGGTCGCCGCCGCCGATTGCATACCATAGCCGGGAATATAAAAGGCTGATTCCACCGTATTTGCAACAGTATGTGCCGCAGTAGAAACTTCTCCCAATGAATTTATCATTGCCGCAAAGAAAACATAGCCAAGACAAGTTGTTACACGTTGCAGCATATTGGGGAAAGCAACTCTTAAACAAGGTGCAAGAATTTCTTTATCAGGCAAAACCTTTTGATTTTTGGGTGAGATAAGCGGATGCTTAAAAAGAGCCACGGTAATTAAAATACCACCAACAGCAAAAGCAATCGCGCTTGCAACCGCCGCACCGATAACGCCCTTATCCATACCGAACATGGTAAATTCCCAATCAAAAATCTTGATTTAGCGCGTAGGATAAATGAAAATGTAGTTAAGTACAACGTTGGTAATCTTTACGGCAATGCCCACCTGCATAGGCGTTTTTGTATCTCCTCCCGCCCTTAAAACCGCACCGAAAACCGTTGTTGCCGCACGGAAAAGCATAGGAGTATAAATGATAAAGAAATATTGCGTGGAAATTTTCTGCACATTTTCATCAACCTGCATCCATTGCGGCACAAAGGAACTTAAAGCAAGGGTGATTATTGTAAACAACACGCCTATGACAAGTGTTACAAACACCGCTTGTGCAGCTGCCTTCTTTGCCTTTATTTCTTCCCTTGCACCTAATGCCTTTGCAATGTACGCCAAAAAGCCTACGCCAATAGCCGATACGGCAGAGTTTACAAGCCAATTTACCGTTGTAGTTGAGCCTACCGCCGCAGTTGCCGCAGTACCAATGGCGCCAACCATTATAAGGTCAATATACTGTACTGCTGTTTGTAACAGCTGTTCAAGCATTGTTGGCCAGGCAAGGGTAATTATATTTTTAAAAAGTTTTTTATTTTTCATAGGTTAAGAAGTTCCGAAATATCGTTTATCTTTTTATCATTATCAATTTTTCCAAAACCGTAAGTGCAATAGATAAAATCTATCCCCGCAAGCTCTGTGGCTTCTTTATCAATGATAGTATCGCCAACGTAGCAAGCATTTTTAAGGTTGTTGCGTTCAACGATAAGCTTGATATTTTCACCTTTTACAAAGCCTGTTCTTGCGCAATATTCATAATCTTCAAACAAGCCTTCTGTGTGGCTTTGCTCAATAAAAGCTTCAACAAAGCCATGTCCGCAGTTTGAAACGATAAACAAGCGATGATTCTTTTTTAATTCCTTTAACGTTGAAAGGGTATTAGAGTATACTTGCGCCCCAACTTTAATGATATTATCGGTTATTTCCGCTAAAAATTCTTTGCAAAGCGCTTCTGCTTTTTCAGCTTCAAACTCATTAAAATAAAATTCTTCCGTCTGTTTATTTGTAAAGCCCATTGTAGTCTGTACAACTTCATAGGTAAATTGGCGGATTTCCGGATAGCGCTGTTTCATAATGCAAATTGCATTATGCACGTTTTTTGCACTTGACCACAAAGTGCCGTCTAAATCAAAAATAAGTCCGTCGTATTTCATAAAAGTCTCCTTACAAAAAGGTCAGCATTCAGCCGACCTCTTTTGTCTTATTTCTTTTTCTTTTTAACTGCGATAACAACTGCAACTAAAGCAGCTACTACTGCAACGCCTACAACTGCAACGCCAATCCACGTGCCGTTGTCTGTACCGTTGCCCGAATTGTTGTTTTCGCCTGAAACGTTAGCATTGCTTCCGCCGTTTTCAGGTGTAACCTCGGGCGCTACTTCGGGTGTTGTCTCCGGTGCTGTTTCAGGTGTTATTTCAGGTGTTGCCTCAGGTTTGCCAAGTGCTTCATCTAATGATTTATAAACCTCAAGCTTAAATGTAGGTGCGGGGAGGCCGTTTGAGTTGCCTAAGTTTGCAACGTATTTAAGGTCGCCGTTACCTTCGGGATAATCAACAAATGCAAGGTTTTCGATGCCGTAAGCAATACCTTTTATCTGGCTTGCAACGCGTTCTTCCTTCAAAAGAACCTCGTCCTTGCCGATAATTTCAGCCTCAACGTTGCGCTTGTTTACGCCCAAATCAATTTTAAAGCCTGAAAGCTTTTCATGCTGACCGATTTTCTGCAAGCCATCGCCAACGTTTTTAAATTTTATAACAACGCCTTGGTCAGTTACGTAGGCATATTCAGGCATCGGAGAGGTTACGTAGCTTTCATTGCCGATGCCGTAAAGGCGGCAAAGAGCAAGGTCGGCAAGTCTTTCACCAATAGGCTTCTTGTAGTTGGGATGCGACATATCCGTATCACCATTTGCAGGACGGACACCGTGGTCCATGGAAACTACCATTGCTGAATTTTTAATAACGGAAAGACCGTCAAACTGAACGGCACGCTGTTCGGGAACACCGTTCCACTTGTCTTTTATGTGCGAAGAAAGCTGAACGTAATAGAAGGGGAAATCCTGATTCATTTTTTCCCTTAAATCTTCAACGTAAATATTTACGTATTCGTTATATTTGCCGTAATCCTGTATCGCGAGATCCATTTCACTTTCGCCCTGATAAAAGAGCATTGCCTTAATGCTTGTGTTAATAAAAGGATGCATCAAAGCGTTATACATACCTGATACGGGAATGTTGTTTTCATATCGGAAATATTTTGCCTTTTCAGACGCTTCCTTACTCATAAGCTGACTTACCGGCGAACCGCTTGATGCAACCATAATTATACCAACGGGTACGTTAGCATCTTTTACAACCTTATGGGCAAAGAAGAAACCTATTGCAGATAAGTTTTTTGCAGAGGAAAAAGTTTCTTTTTTCCACTTTTTACCCTTTAAAACATCAGGCTGAGGTGCGTTCATCACATCAGGATTTATCGTAGCATCATAATTTTTCTGTTCAAAAAAGCGAATCATCTCTCCGGTTTCATCAACCCACGCTTTTATTTCGTCATTTGAATACTCGTTTCCGCAAGTATTTAGAGCCCTTTCAGCATTGGACTGACCGCCTACAAGGTAAACGTCACCAACTAAAATACCCGTAAATGTTTTTGTAAAATCGCCCATTGTAACGGTTAAGTCATTTTCCGTTTTATCCATTGCCATTTCGGGAAGAACTGCACACCACTCACCGTTTTCATCAACGGTTGTTTCTACCGTTTGCCCTTTAAATGAAACGGTTATTTTTTCGCCTTTTTTATCACTCCAACCCCAGATTTTATTTTTTGCATCACGTTGAAGCACCATATCGTTTCCGATTGCACCCGATACGGTAAAGGGTTCTGCTTCATCAGCAAAAACAGTTATGCTTATCGTACTTATAAGCATTATTAAGCTTAAAGCGATTGCTAAGATCATTTTCATTTTTTCACTCATTTTCTAAACACTTAATGGTGCATGAATTTTATGACTTTTTCTTTTTTATAATAATAATTACAACAACCGTTACAGCAACTACTGCACCTGCAACGATAGCAATAATTATTGTGCTGTTGTCTGTACCGTTGTCCGAATTATTGTTTTCGCCTGAAACGTTAACATTGCTGTCGCCGTTTTCAGGTGTAACCTCGGGCGCTACTTCGGGTGTTGTCTCCGGTGCTGTTTCAGGTGTTACTTCAGGTGCGGGTGTCTGTGTTGCTTCTTCTAAAGACTGATATACTTCAATCCTAAAAGTAGGTGCAGGAAGATCGTTTGAGTTACCTAAGTTTGCAACGTATTTAAGATCACCGTTGCCTTCGGGATAATCAACAAATGCTAAATGTTCAATACCGTAAATAACGTTTTTAACCTGATTTGCAACTCTATCCTCTTTTAAAAGAACCTCGTCTTTGCTGATAATTTCAGCTTCAACGTTGCGCTTATTTACGCCTAAATCAATTTTGAAACCTGAAAGTGTTTCGTGCTGACCTAATCTCTTTAAACCATCGCCAACGTTCTTGAATTTTACAACAACGCCCTGATCTGTTACGTAAGCGTATTCCGGCATTGGTGAGGTTACGTAGCTTTCATCACCGATACCGTAAAGGCGGCAAAGTGCAAGATCGGCAAGACGGTCGCCTACAGGTTTTTTGTAGTTAGGATGCGCATAGTCGGTATCACCGTTAGAAGGACGGAAGCCCTGATCCATTGAAACTACCATGCCTGAATTTTCAATAACTTCAAGTCCATCAAACTGTACTGCACGCTGTTCGTTAATACCATCCCATTTATCAGTTACGTGCGAAGAAAGCTGTACGTAATAGAAAGGGAAATCCTGATTCATTTTTTCTCTTAAATCTTCAACGTAAACGTTTACATACTCGTTGTATTTACCGTAATCAGATTTTGCAAGGCCCATTTCACTTTCGCCCTGATAATAAAGCATTGCCTTAATGCTTGTGTTTATGAAAGGGTGCATCAATGCGTTATACATACCTGAAACGGGAATATTGTTTTCATAGCGGAAATACTGTGCTTTTTCCGATGCTTCCTTTGACATAAGCTGGCTTACAGGTGAACCGCCTGAAGCAACTGAAATAAGGCCAACGGGAACGTCTGCATCCCTTACGATTTTATGTGCAAAGAAGAAGCCCATTGCTGAAAAGCTTTTTGCGGTGGATAACGTTTCCTTCTTCCACTTTTTACCCTTGATAACATCCTTTTGGGGCGTATCCATAACTGAGGGTTTTGCAGTTGCATCTGTCTTACCTTGGTCAAAGTAGCGGATCATATCCCCTGCTTCTTCAATCCATGCTTTTATTTCGTCGCTTGTATATGCTTTACCGCATGATGCAAGATCTTTTTCAGCATTGGACTGACCGCCGATAAGGTAAACATCGCCAACAAGAATGCCCGTAAATGTTTTGGTGAAATCGCCCATTGTAACGGTTAAATCGTTTTCAGCCTTATCAACTGCCATTTCGGGAAGTGTTGCTAACCATTCACCGTTTTCATTAACTGTAGCTTCAACGGTTGCGCCTTTAAAGGTAACGGTTATTTTTTCGCCTATTTGTTCACTCCAGCCCCAAATTTTATTTTTGGCATCGCGCTGAAGCACCATATCGTTTCCGATTGCGCCTGATACTGTAAAAGGCTCGGTTTTATCAGCAAAAACGTTTATGCTGAGAACGCCCATAAGCATTACAACGCACAATAAAACTGATACTATCTTTTTCATTTTTCTTCTCCTTGTTTGTTGAGTTTTTTAATTACCATAGGTAAAAATATTTTTGTACTGATTACAACAAAAACAACAACTGCTGTAATTATTAACGTTTTTACTGCAACGTCTTTTGTTTCAGGATCGTATAACTGTTTTTCTTCTTTTTCAGCTTTCTGCTCTAATATTACGCCTTCATCGGGGGTAGGATCATCAGGTAAGTTGCTTGCATCGCCTTTTATAAGCACAGCTTCATCAAAATACAATGCCTGTATATCATTATCAACCGTTGAGATACATATTTTCCATGAATCTTCAGTTTTTAAATCGTCAGCCGTTACGTTAAAGGTAAAAACTACCTTTGACCATTGTCCCGCAGTTACTTTTTTTGCACCTAAAGGTCCAATAAAATTACTTCCTGATTCCCGTATAAAGGAAGTTACCTTTGTGCCGCGGATAATAAAGTTGAATTTCTTTTCATTGTTGCCGTCATACTTAACAAATACCGCGAAGGTGTACTGCCCCGGTTCGTCTATATAGTTGTACACATTAAGCGCAGGTGAACCCCACGTTTTTTCAGGTGTTTCCATTTTTAAGCAATTTCCGCTATAGCCTTCATCGCTTAACGACATTTTACCTGCCACAAAACCTTCCCAGCCTGATTGTTGCCACGTTGCAAGCCCTGAAAAAGTTGGAGTATAGTTTTCAAGCAAATTTATGCCTTTTTTTGTTTCTTCTTTCGTTTCTTCGTCGTTACTTGTCTGCTGTCCGCCCGTTGCCATATACTTAGGACTATCAACACACATAAAGTTTTTAACCTTGGGTGTTGCATCATCGGAAACGCGCATTAAAGTAAAATCATCAATCCAAATGCTTTTAATATCTTCTTTTATTCCATCAAAGCAAAGCACCCATGTTTCTTCGCCTTGTACGTCTGATTTACTTATACCGAAGGTTGTTGATACGTTGCGCCATACACCTGATTTAATACGGCCTCTGCCTAATGAGCATCTGTAACCGCCAGCACCGCCATCACCATTACTGAAAAGATCCGTTTTATTGCTTGCACGCACAAGGAAGTTGAAGTCATACTCTTTGCCTTCTTCACCTTCAAACATAAGATTAAAAGTGATAGCATATCTGCCTGAGCCGTATTTTTCAACGTCAGCCTTAATTGCGTTGTATATATCATAGCTGGGCGAGCTCCACGTATCTACGCCAAGACCGGTTGCCCTTAATGCCTGATCTTTTTTACCGTCTTTGGTTGTGGTTTGCTGCGTACCTATTTCGCACGTGCCAATCGTTTTCCACGAATTTGTTGTTTCCATTACGCAATCTGCCTGAGGTACTAAATTTACGCCCGTTACTTTTTCACCATTTGTTTCTACCTTGAGTTTAGGGAATTTAGTACTGTCAACTGCACTTGCAACTTTTGTTGTATCAATATTTCCTGATGACCTTACAATTTTAAAATCATCAATCCATATAGTTTTAAGGCTGGTGGATATAGAATCAAAACAGAAAAGCCAACTGTTTTCGCCCTCAACTTCGCCTTTTGTAACGTTAATCGTTGTCGTTACCTTTTTCCATTGACCTGAAACTGCTTTAAATTTGCCGATGCCGCCATAATAGCTATTATTGCCACCTGTTTCGCCGGGGCTGATACTTGTTTTGTTTGTACTGCGGACAACACAAGATACTTCATACTCAAGATTTTCCGTGCCATCAAGCATGACTTCAAAGGAGATTTCATAAATGCCGTCGCCGTTTTTCTCAACATCCTTTTTTATGGCGTTGCCTATTTCGACGGAAGGACTTGCCCACTTATACTTGCCTAAATCAGTACATTTAAGCACATTTTCCTCTCCGTTTAATGAGGATACGCTTTCAACGGATATTTTACCACTATCAAAAGGTTTCCACGAATTGCCGTCAGCCATGATAGAATCAGCCTCAGGCATTATGTTTTCATTGGCGGCATATGCTGCGGGCAAAAGCGAAAAAAACACCGCTGTTGCAATAGCTGCCGCAATAAACTTTCTAAGCATTAAAAAAACACCTCCGAATTATGAGTATTTTACCACAATATACCCTTGAATGTCAATACACATTGACAATACAATAAAAAATATGTATACTAAAATCAACTATTTTTTGAGGATATTTTTATGGGACGAAACACAGAAGAAATGTATGCAAACGAAAAGCCGTGGCGGCTTTTCTTTATAGTTGCCCTACCGGGTATGATAAGTATGTTTGCAATGAGTATTTACAGCATTATTGAAGGTGCTTTTATTGGGCATACTTTAGGGCAAAATGCTTTTGCCGCAATAAACATTGCAATGCCCCTTGTTATGATAAATTTTTCATTGGGCGATCTTATCGGTGTAGGTGCATCGGTTCCTATTTCCATTGCCTTAGGCAGAAAAGACCATACTGAAGCAAACAACGCATTTTCCTGCTCGGTAATTTTAATTTTTATAACGTCAATCATTATGGGAATACTTATGTTTTTCCTCGCAACACCGCTGGCACAAATGATGGGTGCGGATGGTGTTTTGCTTGATACTTCTGTTAAATATTTACGTACGTTTGCGTTTATGAGCCCGCTATCGGTAATCTTTTTTGCAATGGATAACTATTTGAAAATAAGCGGCTACGTTAAGTACAGCATGTGCATAAACATACTGTGTAACGTTATAAACATCGCACTTTTGGCATTTTTCCTTTTATTCAGGCATATGGATGTTACCGGTGCCGCGCTTGCAACTTCAACCTCATTTTGCATTTGCTCGCTGCTTGCGATGATTCCTTTTTTAGCAAATAAAGCTCTTTTAAAATTCAAAAAACCAAAGTTCTCACTTAAACTTTTCAAGCAAATAGCTGCCTGCGGCTCCCCCGTATTTTTAAGCAATATTTCAGGCAGAATTGCATCAATTATTATGAATATTGCTTTAATGACTATCGGTGCAAGGGTTCTTGGCGAAAACGGCGGTACTACGGCTGTTGCAATATATGCCGTTTTAATGTATTCAAGTGATTTGTGTTGGCCCCTTATGTACGGCATAAGCGATTCTCTTGCCCCGTCAATAGGCTATAACTGGGGCGCAAAAAATTTAGCGCGCGTAAAAAAATTGCTTAAATGTGCTTTTACCGGTACTTTTGTGGTGGGCATAGTTTCAACGTCTCTTTTATTCTTTTTCCCACGTTTTATAGCATCACTTTTTGCAGATAAAAGCGATATCCTACTTCTTGAAATGGCACCCCACGCCATACAGCTTTTCTGCTTTGCATACGTATTCAGGTGGATAGTTGTTACAAGCCAAGGCTTTTTCAGCGCAGTAGGAAAGCCTTTATTTGCAACGTTTATTGCGGTTGCAACATCCTTTGCTTTCCCCGTTATGCTGATAATTCTTTTACAAAATTTCGGGCTTGACGGCATATGGTTTAACTTTGTAGGTGTAAATTTTCTTTCCGCGGCTCTGTCCGTTGCGCTTTTAATTTATTTTTTTGTTAAGCTAAAAAAAGACGATCTTAACGTTTAAAACTGCAAAAAAGTACCGAAAATTCTATAAAAATACTAAAATTTTAAAAAATAATGTTTGCAATTTTCTTTTTTATGTGTTATTATACTAATGTAATACTTCTTGGAAGAGTGGGCGAAATCCCACTCTTACTTTTTGAAAGTGAGAATTTTTATGGCTGACGTAGCGCTTATTGCAGGCAATGCCGCAAAAGAAATTATTGAAAATTTAGGCTTCGAAATGGCTGATGTTGAGTACGTACGTGAAGACGGGCAAATGTGCCTTAACTTCTACATACGTTCAAAAAACGGTGTATTTATTGATGACTGTGAAACCGTTTCCCGCGCCATTGACGAGGCTGTTGAAAATGCCGATCCTACAGGTGGCAGACCTTACTGCTTATGCGTTTCTACCTGGGGCGACAGACCTTTAAAAAATGATAATGACTTTGAATTTTTTAAGGGCATTGAAGTTGAAGTAAAAATCAAAAAAGCCATCAACGGCAAAAAGAAAAAGTTTGTTGGTATTTTGGAAAACTATGATGATTCAACTGTTACCGTTGCAGGCGACGTTTTTGAAAAATCAAATATTGATGTAATTAGACCGTATATCGGTTTTTAATAAAAAGGAGTTATTATGAATTCAGAACTTATTACTGCTATTAGAATGCTTGAAGAAGAAAAGGGTATCCCTGCTGAAATGCTTTTTGAATCCGTTGAACTTGCAATGGTTTCAGCATACCGTAAAAATCGTGATTTCTGTGATGCTGCAACCGTTATCGCACGTATTGACAGAGAAACAGGCGACATCAAATGCTATCTTGTAAAAACTGTTGTTGATGAGGTTTATGATAACCTTCTTGAAATTTCACTTGAAGATGCAAGAGAAATTAACCCTAACGCACAGCTTGAAGATACTGTTGAAGTTGAAGATACACCTGATTCATACGGCAGAATCAGCGCAGGCACTGCACGTCAGGTTATTACACAGCGCCTTCGCGAATTTGAAAAAAGCAAGATGTTTACTGAATATTCAGATAAAGCAGGCGAGCTTATGACCGCCGTTATCCAGAGGGTTGAAAACGGCTACGTTTACGTTGAGCTTGGTTCACTTGAAGGCGTTATTCCTCCCAAGGAGCAGATCGCAGGCGAACAGTATTTGCCCGGCAGCCGCATTAAGGTTTACGTTTCAGAAGTTAAAAAGGTTCAGTACGGCACAACCGTTACGGTTTCACGTACACATCCTCAGCTTATCAAGCGTCTTTTCGAGCTTGAAGTTCCTGAAATTGCCAACGGCACAGTTTTAATTAAAGCAATTTCTCGTGATGCAGGTTCAAGAACAAAGATTGCCGTTTATTCAGAAGATGCAAACGTTGATCCTTTAGGCTCATGCGTTGGTCCTAAGGGTAGCCGTGTTGCTAACATCGTAAATGAAATTAACGGAGAAAAAATTGATATTATTAAGTGGAGTGAAGATCCCGTTCAGTACATCGGTAACGCTTTAAGCCCTTCAAAGGTTTTACTTGTTCGTGTTGATGAGCTTGAGCCTAAGAAAAAGGCAACTGCAGTTGTACCTGATGACCAGCTTTCACTTGCCATTGGTAAACGTGGTCAGAACGCTATGCTTTGCGCACGTCTTACCGGTTGGAATATTGACATTAAATCAGCAAGCCAGGCAAAAGATCTTTTAGACAACGGAGACGGTAATATTGAAGACTAAAAAAATACCTATGCGTATGTGTTCAGGTTGCAGAGAAATGAAGCCTAAAATCGAGCTTCTCCGCGTTGTAAGAACGCCCGAAGGCAAAATTCTTATTGACAGAAGCGGTAAAGTTTCAGGTCGCGGCGCATACGTTTGTAAAAATGAGGAATGTTTTAATAAAAGTGTAAAATCAAAAGCACTTTCCCGCGCACTTGATGCGCAGGTTGAGGATGAAGTTCTCCTTCAACTTAAAGAGGAGATAAATGGTTAACGTTAATGATTCACCACGCATCCTCTCTTACTTAGGCTTTGCTAAAAAAGCAGGCAAGCTTGTTTCAGGGGCAGGCAATACGGAAAATGCCCTTAAAAGCATGAAAGCAAAATTAGTGCTTGTTGCAGGGTCGGCAAGTGAAAACACAAAAAAACATTTTTCAGACATGGCAACTTTCAGAAACGTGCCAATGTATATTATTGACGGCGATAATTTAGGTTCTGCCATCGGTAAAGAAGAACACAAAACCGTATGTATTACGGATATCGGCTTCGCTACAGCCATAATAAAAGAGATAAACCTGAATTTGGGGGTTAAAGTATGAGTAAAGCATCAGATATTAAAGATATTTCAAAGGAACTTCTTGAGAAAATCCAGAAAGCAAAGGATACTCTTTCTGCGCAGAAAAAGGTTCTTTCTGACAAAAATGCTTCCATTGCTTTGAAGGCAGAAGAAGACCGCAAGCAAAAGGAAAAAGAGGCTCAGGAAGAAGCACGCCGTGAATATGAAGCACAGCGCGCACGTGAAGAAGCTGAAGAACTCAAGCGTGAGCAGGAAGAAATGAAGAAAGCTGAAGAAGCTAAAAAAGCCGAAGAAGCAAAAAAGGCTGAAGAAGAAGCCAAAAAAGCTGAAGAGGCTAAGAAGGCTGAAGAAGTTAAAAAGGCCGAAGAACCTAAAAAGGAAGAAAAACCCTTTATTAAGGACAGAAAGCCTGATGATAAAAACTTCAAGCGTCCGCAGAATCAGCAGAACGCTCAGGGCGAAAAACGTCGTGACACAAGAGAGTTCAACAAAGATTTTAATAAGGACTTCAACAAAGACAAACCCTTTAATAAAAACAGGGATTTTGACAATAATAAAAACAGAGATTTCGATAAGGGCGATAAAAACGACCGCAATGATCGCAATGACAGAAGACCTCAGCAGAACAACAAGCCTCGTGTTTCCGTCAGCGCACCGGTATTGCCCGTTTCTGAAAAGGAGCGCGTAAGCAATTACGATCCTAACAAGAAAAACTATCGCAAAAATCACGATACCGAACAGCAGCCTAAGGCTACAAAGAAAGAGAACAACCGTCGTCAGCAGAACTTCAATGCTGAGGATGAAGATTTCTTCCGCGTACGTAAGCCTAAGAAGGAAAAGAAAGAAGCAAAGCGTGAGATTGTACCTATCGTAATCGAAAACGCAGTAATGACAACCGAAAATATCGGCATTAAGGATCTTTCTGAAAAATTAGGTAAACCTGCGGCAGACATCGTTAAAAAACTCTTTATGATGGGCATTATGGCTACCGTAAACCAGGAAATTGACTACGAAACCGCATTTATGGTTGCATCTGAATACGGCATCGAGCTTGAGCAAAAGCTCACAAAGACCTTTGAAGATGCCCTTAACGATACCGTTGAAGAAGATACAACAGGCGAAGGCTACGTAACACGTCCCCCGGTTGTTACAATTATGGGACACGTTGACCACGGTAAAACATCACTTCTTGATGCTATCCGCCATGCAAACGTAACTGCAGGCGAAGCAGGTGGTATTACACAGCACATCGGTGCATATCAGGTTGAAGCACAAGGTAAGAAAATTACCTTCATTGATACCCCCGGCCACGAAGCATTTACTTCAATGCGTGCCCGTGGTGCACAGTCAACCGATATCGCAATATTGGTTGTTGCCGCTGATGACGGTGTTATGCCCCAGACCATTGAATCAATTAACCACGCTAAAGCGGCAGAAGTTCCGATTATCGTTGCAATCAACAAAATGGATAAGCCCACCGCTGATCCTGACAGAGTTAAAACCGAGCTTACACAGCATGGCATCGTACCTGAAGATTGGGGCGGAGACACTATGATTGTTCCCGTTTCAGCACACACCAAAGCAGGTATTGACGACCTTTTGGAAAACATCCTTCTTCTTGCAGAAGTTGAAGATTACAAGGCTAACCCCGACGCAATGGCAAAGGGTATCATTATTGAAGCTCGTCTTGATAAGGGCAGAGGTCCCGTTGCAAGCGTACTTGTACAAAACGGTACACTTCACGTTGGTGATACAATCGTTGCAGGTACAGTTTTTGGTCGTGTTCGTGCAATGATGAACGATAAGGGCGAAAAGCTTAACGTTGCACCTCCTGCAACACCCGTTGAAGTTTTAGGCTTTAACGAAGTTCCCGAAACAGGTGATATTCTTTACGCAACAAAGGACGATAAGCTTTCACGTCAGGTTGCTGAAGAACGTATTGACAAACTTAAAGCACAGCAGGCTAAGGCTAAGGCAAAAGCTTCTCTTGACGACCTCTTTACACAGATTCAGGAAGGCGAAATGAAGCAGCTTAACCTTATCATTAAGGCTGACGTTCAAGGCTCAGTTGAAGCCGTTAAGCAGGCACTTGAAAAACTTTCAAATGAAGAAGTTAAGGTTTCCGCTATCCATGGTGCTGTTGGTGCAATTACATCTTCTGACGTTACACTTGCCCAGGCATCAAACGCAATTATTATCGGCTTTAACGTTCGTCCTGATGCAACAGCAAGAACAATGGCTGAACAGGAGAAGATTGACATCCGTCTTTACAGAATCATCTATGATGCAATCGAGGACGTTGAAAAGGCTATGAAGGGTATGCTTGCACCTGAATATAAGGAAGTTGTACTTGGCCATGCTGAAGTTCGTCAGACCTTTAAAGTTCCCGGCCACGGCACAGTTGCAGGTTCATACGTTACTGACGGTAAGATTACACGTTCATCCAAGTTAAGACTTCTTCGTGATAACATCGTTATTCATGAAGGCGAAGTTGAATCATTACGTCGTTTCAAGGATGACGTTAGAGAAGTTGCTACAGGTTACGAATGTGGTATCGGCATCGTTGGCTATAACGATATTAAGGAAAGAGACGTTATCGAAGCCTTTATAATGGAAGAAATCGAAAGATAAGGAGATTTTAATGCAGTATAAGCGTTCAGACAGGCTTGGGCTTGAAATTCAGCGAGCCCTTGCCGATATTATAAGAAATGATCTTCATGATCCCCGCATCGGTACTTTGGCAAGCATAGTTAAGGTTGAACTTTCTACCGACCTTTCCTATTGCAAGGTTTTCATTACCGTTTACGGCAGTGATGAAGAAAAGCAAAATACTTTTGTAGGCTTAGAAAAAGCAAAAGGCTTTATTAAGCGCCAGCTTTCAGGTCAGGTAAAAATGCGCAAAATGCCCGAACTTACCTTTGTGCCTGATGATTCTATTGCTTACAGCATCCATATCAGTGAGATTTTAAACAAAATCAATGAGGAAAAATAATGAAACAGTTAGCTGAATTTATTAAAAACGGCAATAACTTCGCCGTAATTTCGCATGTTTCACCTGACGGCGACACTATGGGAAGTGCCGCCGCACTTCTTTATGCCTTAAAAAAATTAGGCAAAAACGGGCAATGGTTCTGCGAGGGCAATATCCCCAACGATTACCTTAAAATCCCCGAAATAAAGAGTCTGGTAGAATATGATAAAATAAAAAAATTCGACAGCGTAATTGCTGTTGACGTTTCAAGTGAAGACCGCATGGGCTCATGTATTGAGCTTTTTAAGCGCATCGAAAGAAAAGCACAAATCGACCATCACATTACCAATACGCTTTTTGCTGATGTAAACGTAGTTGATCCACGCAACGCCTGCGCATTTTTAGTTTTAAAATTATTAAAAGAGCTTGAGGTTGAGCTTGATTATTCGATGGCGCGTGCCTTGTTCGTTTCAATCTGCACCGATACGGGCAGACTTTCCCACGCAGGTGTAACAGCCGAGGACGTGCTTGATACTGCCGAATTATACAAATTAAACATCAACCATAACGAAATTATCGCAACCCTTTTCCAAACATCATCACTTAAAAAAGTGAAGTTAAAGGGCAGGGCAAGCGAGCATCTGATTTTTGATAACGGCATTACTTACACATATCTTGATACCTGCGATTATCTTGATTTTTCAGCAGAAAGCTCTGATTCCGAGGGTGTTATTGATATGTGCAGAAGTGTTGAAAATACCCGCATTGCATTTTTTATAAGAGAAGTGCCAAACGGATATAAAGTTTCAATGCGTTGTTTGCCTGAATATGATGTTTCTGCTATCTGCGCAAACTTTGGCGGTGGCGGACATAAGCTTGCCGCAGGCTGCACAATAGAAGGTAAGCGCGAGGAAGTTATTTCGACATTACTTACAAAAATAAAAGAGGTTCTTTAATGGAAGGTGTAATCAACGTATATAAAGAAGCCACTTGGACAAGCGGCGACGTTGTAAATAAACTTAAAGGTGTGCTTCATGAAAGAAGAATCGGGCATGGCGGCACCCTTGATCCTGATGCAACGGGTGTGTTGCCCATTTGTGTCGGCAGGGCAACAAGACTTTTTGACTACATAACCGCCTTTAAAAAAACTTACGTTGCTACAGTTAAACTTGGTATTATAACCGATACCGAAGACGCAACGGGAAACGTTTTAGAAGAAAAAGAAGTTTCCGTTTCTCTTGATGATATTAAAGCAGTTTTACCTGAGTTTATTGGTAAAATCAAGCAAATTCCGCCAATGTATTCAGCATTGCACATAAACGGAGAAAGGCTTTACGATATTGCAAGGCGCGGTGAAACCGTTGAACTTGAAGCACGCGAAATTGAAATTCAAGATATCGAGCTTATTTCAACTTTAGAAAACAACGAATTTTCTATCCGCGTAACCTGCGGTAAAGGCACGTATATCCGCACTCTTTGCCACGATATCGGGCAAAAATTAGGCTGTGGCGCACATATGAAAACTCTTTTAAGGGAAAAGGCGGCAGGTCTTTCTATTGAAAACGCATATAAAATTTCCGAGCTTCAGGAAATGATGGACAAAAATGATTTATCCTTTTTACAGCCTACCGACGAAGCAATTTCCTTTATGGAAAGGGTAAACATACACAAAAATGCCCTTAAAAAATTGGAAAACGGTAACCCCATACCAAAATCCTTTGCCGATAAAATCACAAATGATTTTGTAAGAATCTACTGCGACGACGTGTTTTTCGGCATTGGCATTTTAAAGGAAGATATGTATTATCTTAAATGTATGCTTGGAGGCAATAAATGAGCGTACTTATTTTAGGCACTTTCGACGGTGTGCACATCGCCCATCGTCAACTTATCAAAGAAGCAACAAAAGCAGGTAATAACATTATTGCCTGCACCTTTACTACGCCTTTTTCAAAGCAGAAGCAGTTGACGGAGATTGATGAAAAAATTGCCCTTTTAAAAAGATACGGTGTTAACGACGTCTTTGTTGAAGATTTTGACCTTATCAAAGACCTTTCACCTGATGAATATATAAAAAATCTTTGCAACAAGTTTAAGCCTACAAAAATAATTACGGGTTTTAACCATTCCTTTGGCAAAAACGCATCAGGAAATCCGCAAGTTTTATCAATTTTAGGCAAAAAATATAAGTTTATCCCCGTAACGGTACCTGCCGTTAAAGATGGCGATATTATAGTTTCAAGCACGCAGATACGTTCAAGCTTATATAACGGCAACATTGAACAAGCCACCAAACTTTTAGGCAGATATTATTCAATACAAGGTAACACCATTCACGGCAGAAGCATCGGTAAAACCCTTGATTTTCCTACGATAAATACAGAAATCAGCGAAAACAAGCTTATACCGCAAGAAGGTGTTTATGCTACGTACGTTAAAATTTTGGGCAGAACCTTTAAAGGTATGACCAACATCGGCACAAACCCAACTGTTACAAGCGAAAATAAATTATCCGTTGAAACCCACATTTTAGGCTTTAACGAGGATGTATACAATAAACCCGCCCAAATTCTTTTTGTAAAAAAAGTACGCGACGGCAAAAAATTTGATGATGTTGAACAATTAAAGGACCAGCTTTCCTTTGATGCCCTTTTAATAAATGCTTTTCTTGACACACGAAAGGAAATTTTGTTATGAGCTACGTTTATTTTATGGAAAAAGCACTTTCAGCATATAGCGACGAACACATAAAAACCTATTTTGCACAAGTACAGCAAAAGGGACTTACCGAGCACGGCTTCCCCCGCCTCAGCGCAAACTTAGGCATACTTATTGCAAGAGGGTTCAGGCGCGATTTACTTCCATTATTTATCGAAATGATGGATTTTTGTTGTGAAAACATCCCCAAGGTTTTAGCTGCAAACAATTTTTCTGTGCGCGAAGTAATTTCTGCAATATGGGAGCTTGAAAAAACAGACGTGGTTTCAAAAGAAAAGCTGGATTGCTGGAAAAATCAGCTTTCAACCATCGATCCATACACCTGCTATAACTTTTCAGTAAAAAGCGCAGACGAAAAAATACACACCAACTGGCTAATCTTTTCTGCCGTTAGCGAATTTTTCAGGCAAAAAGCGGGGTTGTGCCAATCAGACGAGTTTATTGATATTCAAATTGCCACACAGCTTCACTATTTTGATGAAATGGGTATGTATAAAGATAACCCCAACTCGCCCTATCATCAGCCTATGGTATATGACCTTGTTACACGTGGCCTTTTAACATTACTTCTTTTTAACGGCTATAAAGGAAAATTCTACAAAAAAATTGACGAAATGCTTAAAAAAGCAGGCCTTTTTACTTTGTATATGCAATCTGTCAACGGTGAACTTGCCTTTGGCGGAAGAAGCAACCAATTTATCCACAACGAAGCATGGCTTGCAACCGTTATGGAATATGAAGCCATCCGTTATAAAAATGATAACCCTCACTTAGCAGGCATTTTCAAGGCAGCAGCCATAAAAGCGTGCAAAAATGCAGAATTTTGGCTTAACAAAACGCCCATTTACCATATAAAAAACAGATTTCCCCTTGAAAGCAGCTTCGGGTGCGAGGACTATGCTTATTTTGATAAATATATGATTACTGCCGCGTCATTCTTCTACACCGCTGAAATGGTTAAGGATGATACAATCATTCCCGTTTATGAAGATACACCGCCCTTTGTAAAGACGACTACCGAATCCTTCCATAAGGTTTTTGCCTACGCAAAAAATTATTACGTTGAGTTTGATTTAAGGGGCGATCCTGATTATGATGCCAGTGGTTTAGGGCGTGTACATAAGCTTAATGCACCGTCCCAAATCTGCCTTTCCTTGCCCTGCCCCAAAAATCCCCATTACGTTATAAATACCAATGAGGATGCTTCCCTTGCCGTAGGCATTTTAAATGGTGATTCCCCCATTTTTGCAACTGATTTAGCCTTTAATTTTGAATGCTCCGATTGTAAAGATGATAGCTGCAGTTTTACACTTTCAGTAAACATAGAGGACAAGAAAATTTTAAGTACTTATCACGTTTCCGAAAATGGTGTTGATATTTCACTTTCAGGCGATAAAAACTTGTGTTTTATGCTTCCCGCTTTTTATTTTGACGGCGAAAAGCACACAGATATTGCTTTTAACGAAAACACACTTTCAATAAACTACGAAGGTTTCACCTGCAAATACACCACCAATGGCAAGATTATTGATTATAACAAACTTGCATCAAACCGCAACGGAAATTATAAAATCTTCTATGCCCAAGGCAACGAAAAATTAAGCGTTAAAATTGAAATTCATGAGCAATTACTTTAAAAATCTCAATAAAATCGAATTTGTTGTAACCGATGCCTGCACAGGAAAATGCAAGCATTGTTCCCAAGGCGACCATAAAAGCGCAGGCAAGCGCATTGACCCCAAAGTTGCAAGAAAAGCCATTATTGATTTATGTAAAAATTATAATATTAAAACGGTTATGGTTTTTGGTGGTGAACCTTTAATTTATCCTGAAGCCGTATATGAAATTTTATATACCGCCAAGGAATTAAATATCCCCCACCGCCAACTAATTACCAACGGCTTTTTTAAAAGCGATATCAGCGAGGTTGCTGAAAACTTATACGTTTGTGGCGCAAATGATATTTTACTTTCAGTTGATGCCTTTCACCAAGAAACCATCCCTCTTGAAAAAGTAAAAAACTTTGCCTTAAAATTAAAAAACAAGGGTTTGAACGTCCGCACACAGCCGGCATGGCTTGAAAGTAAAGAGGACGATAACCCTTATAACAATAAAACAAAATCACTTTTAAAAGAATTTGAATTGTTGGAAATTTATTCAGGCGAAGGCAACGTAATTTTCCCTGAAGGCAACGCAAAAAAATATTTAAGTGAATATTTTAAAACAGAAGTCATAAACCCCTATATTGAGGACGAAAAGGACGTGCGCGCCTTATCAGTTTCACCTGATGGCTCTCTTTTAAGCGGTAATATTTACAAAAACAATATTTTAGATATTATGGCTAACTATAATACATAAAAAGGACGCGATAAAAATGAGTGATACAAAACAGTTTTTGCAAGCATTAAAGTTTACCCTTTTTTCAATTTCGGCAGGCGTAATACAGATTGGCTCTTTTGCGCTTTTTGAGCTTTTTATTGATGGATATTGGATACCTTATTTAACCTCTCTTATCCTTTCAATTATCTGGAATTTTACTTTAAACCGCAGATACACCTTTAAATCAGCGGCAAATATACCCGTTGCAATGGCAAAGGTATTTGGTTTTTATCTTGTGTTTACGCCCCTTTCAACAATATTAGGAAATCTTGCAGCAGAAGGCGGCATAAATGATTTTATCGTGCTGATTGTAACAATGCTTTCAAACTTCGTTTTAGAATTTTTGTTCTGTAAATTTGTAGTTTATCGCGGCAAGGAAAACACGTTAAACGTTGAGGATAAATAATGAAAACCTTTTGTTTTACAGTTGATGATAATATCAGATTTTTTAAGGAAATAACCGAAAATAACTATAACAGTATTTTTGAGCATCCCTATCTTAATATGTATAAGCGCCTTCATGATAAATTTAATTTAAAGGTTCAGCTTAACTTATTTTACTGCCTTAATGATTTTAATCTTTCCTTTTTCAGCGATAAATATTATACTGAATGGCAGGAAAATGCTGATTGGTTAAAATTATCTTTTCACTCAGCCGGCGAAAAATCAAATCCTTATATAAATTCAGGCTATGACGAGGTTTATAATGATTGCAAAAGAGTAAATGACGAAATTTTACGTTTTGCACATAAAAATACTTTAGCAAAAACAACAACCATTCATTGTTGCCGTACAACAAGCGATGGTTTAAAGGCGCTTGAAGATAACAATATTTCAGGTTTATTGGGCCTTTGGGCGAAAGGTGAAAACCCACGCATTTCATATGAAGTTGATGATGATAGAATCTATAACGGTGAAATTGCAAAAAAAGATGATATTAGTTTTTCAAAGATAGATATTATCCTTAATGCCTTTTCAAAAGACAAAATTTTAGCGGAGCTTGAAAACTTGAAAGACCGCGATTTTATTAAAATAATGATTCATGAACAATATTTTTATCCTGATTACAAAAATTATCAACCTGAATTTGAAGAAAAAATCGCTTCCGCCTTTAACTTTTTAATGGAAAACGGATATAAAAGTGTATTTTTTGAAGAGTTAATTTAGAAAGGACTTTACCATGATACAAACTGTAACAGGTGCAATAAACGATTTTCCAGGCACTCCTTTAATGCACGAGCATATTTCCTGCGGTTCAACGTCATTTAACAACGCTTTTGGTGAATTGTGGCTTGATAAAAACAAACTTATAAAATTATCAGTTGAGACACTTAAACTTTTAAAACAACAATATAATATCGGCTTGTTTGTTGACGGTACACCCATCGACCTTAGGAGAGATGCTGAACTTTTAAAGGAAATATCATTGCTTTCAGGCGTTAAAATTGTGGCCTCAACAGGTTTTTATTGCTTTCCAAGCCCCGAATTTTATAATAATACTCCTGAGGAACTTGCTCTTTTATTTATAAACGAGTGTAAAAATGGCGTTTACGGCACAGATATAAAGCCGGGTATTTTAAAATGCGCAACGGGCAATCTTGGGTTAACGGAAGATAACAGTAAAAAGTTAGCCACAATGGCAATTACCCAAAGGGAAACAGGTCTTCCCCTTTACGTGCATTGTGAGCATCATAATGATATCGCCCATAAGCAAATAAATCTTTTGCTTAAAAACGGTGCTGATATTGAAAAAATAATTATCGGACATACTGCACTTCGCCCTGATAAAGAATATTTGGAGGAAATTTTAAAACGCGGTTGTTATATTTGTATGGATCAATGCTTTTGTTGCGGCTTTGATGCAAAAATTATTGCTGATGCCCTTATAACCCTTTGCAAAAAAGGCTATCTCAACAAAATATTACTTTCCAACGACTATTGCATACATAATGATTTTTGCCCCGCTGACCGCAACGGTTTACAGTTAAGTGCCGCTGAACACGCAGAAACCTACAGCCATATTTTAACCACGGTATATGAAAATTTTATAGCCTTAGGTGGCAATAAAAAGGATTGGAACGTTATGCTTTGCCAAAATCCCGTTAAAGTATTGAATATCTAAAAATAAAAATCTCCTTGTTTTACAGAT
>JAZOMK010000047.1:0-1121 GCA_045653985.1 Clostridia bacterium
AGTTAAGGAAATGTCGCCCTTTGAGCTTTCAGGCGGGCAAAAGCGTCGTGCCGCCATTGCAGGTGTTCTTTCAATGCGCCCTAAAGTGCTTGTGCTTGACGAGCCTATAGCAGGTCTTGACCCTTTAGGTAAAACTGAAATTTTATCTTTAATTAAAGAGTATCACAAAAAATATAACGCAACTATTATTATGATTTCGCATAATATGGATGATATTGCGGAAATTTCCGACCGCGTTATCGTTATGCACAAGGGCAAAAAAGCACTTGATGGTACGCCTGATGAAGTTTTTAAAGAGGAAGAAGTTATAACATCTTTAGGTCTTGAACTTCCTACCGTTTCGCGCCTTATTTTTGAACTTAACAAACGTGGCAAAAATATTCCGCCAACTGCAAAGATTGATAAGTTTATTTCGTATCTTTCGGGGGTGAGAAAATGAGAGAAATTACTATTGGCCAATACTATCCCGTAAAAAGTATTGTTCATTCACTTGACCCGCGCACAAAGATTCTTGCCACTATATTTATAATTGTATTTGCCTTTATTTGCAGTACTTATGTAGGTTTGGGCATATGTGCATCTATCATTTTGCTTGTTACTTTTTTAGGTAAAATACCGTTAAAAAAGGTGCTTAAAAGTCTTAAAGCGGTAAGTTTCATTATTGCATTTACATTTATACTTAACGTGTTCTTTTTTCAAGAGGGCGAATCTATTTTTAAGTGGGGTATAATAAACCTTACTTACGGCGGTCTTAACCGCGCCTTGTTTATGGCAATACGTTTGATGCTTCTTATTATGGGTGCATCGCTTATGACCTTTACAACATCGCCCATTGAACTTACCGATGGCCTTGAAAGGCTTATGTCGCCACTTAAAAAAATCGGATTTCCTGCCCATGAAATTGCAATGATGATGTCCATCGCTTTGCGTTTTATTCCTATTTTAACAGAGGAAACCGATAAAATTATGAAGGCACAATCAGCACGTGGTGCTGTTTTTGATGAAGGCAGTTTGTTTAAACGTGCAAAGGCAATAGTTGCGCTTTTAATACCTTTGCTTGCAAGCGCATTCCATCGTGCCATTGAACTTGCATCTGCTATGGAGGCACGTTGCTATCATGG
>JAZOMK010000048.1:0-5792 GCA_045653985.1 Clostridia bacterium
TTTTCTTTTAATCTTTCCTCATAATCAGGCTTTGTAAGCATCATGTTTATCATATCAATGGGGAAGAAAAACTGTGCGTTTGCGTGTACAAAGCCTTTTTGGGCAATATAATCAAAATATTCATCAGCCATTTTAAAGCCTTCAACGTCTTTTTCGTCAATGCCGTTGGAAATATCAAACTTTCCGTCAATAGGCTCAGACTGATACACGTTAAAACCTTGCTCAACACGCTTATCAACTATACATTTAAAGTGTGAATCGCACTTATCATAGCCACCGTTTTCGTAAAATTCTTCATCAAGCATATTCCAATGGGTGTCGCCTAAATAGAAGAAGGGCGTGCCGTCAGCATACACAAAATACTGTTTATCAGGGTGTGTAGTGATAAAACCATGCTTGTAAATATCAAGGTTGCCTGAATATAAAGTACATTCAATAGTGCCTTTTACGTTATGCAAGGCATCGTCTTCTTCGCACATGGTAATAAAATTCCACGTGCCTGCTTCGGGCAATGCGAAGCGGTGAACCCACTCAGTACCGCCATTCCAGAAACCGGGGACAAAAAGAGTTTTCTTGCCGTTTGTTATCGTCATATCAAGAATTACGTTTTTTACGGGATCAGTATATGTTTTTGAAGCATTTAACTTTATTTCGGTCTTTAACCACGTTTCAGTTTTTATGTTCATATTATTTCACCAATTTCATTTTAAATATAGGGATAAGATTTTCCCACCTAATAAAGCTCACTATTAAATTATATATCAACATAACCTTAAAGTATAGTAAAAAATGTATAAAATTATGGTAATTTCAATAAAAAAAGAGTGCGCACAGCACTCTTTTGATATTATTTTTTCTTTAAAAGAACTACCCAATCGTCCTTCGTAGGGCGCGAAGGCAACGTGAAGCAACCATTTATAACCGTTGCGGGCATTTCTTCTGAATAAAGATTGTTTCTTGGATCGTACCATTGATAGGTATATTCTGCATTTTCGCTAAGACGCTTGAAGGTACCTGTTTTATCGGTGGTAACGTCATCAATCTTATCATAGAAGTAAGCAACGTAAACATCAGATGCGATGTGTGCCGCTGAATAGTAGCCGTGGTCGGTTTCAAAATATTCCTTTAAATCAAAGCAGGGTTCAAGCTTCCACCATTCTAATTTTTCAAGGAATTTTTTAAGATATACCATTGCAATGCCACCGGGGAGGTTTATGGTTTCGCCCCAGTGCATCATTTTGCCTTCAATGCTCATTGTAAGACCATCGCGCTTGGTGGGGTTCTTGATATCGTATGTACTCTTATAAAGCCACATATCAATAACACCGTAGCCGTGGCCGTACATACCGTTTAAGAAAGCCAACCAACCTTGAATTCTTGCGCCGAATGAGTTTGTCCACAAATATTCATAACGTGCCTCATATACAACGGAAGGCTTGCCCTGACCGTTATACCAATAGTCAATGGCGGCGGTAAAATCAAGGGGCGCATTTAATACGGGTTTCCATTGGTTTGCCCACCACGTATGGCCTTCGATTTCGCGGAAAGCTGAGTTTACGGCAGTTGTATATTTGCCAATATTGTATGAACCCTCCTGATGACCTGAAATAGGCTGTTTAAGAGGATCATACTTATACATCCAACGGCAAACGTCCTTGTAGGGATTGTTTTCAACTGTCATATATTTGTTCCAGCTGAAAACTTCGCCTAAGTAAAAGTCGTTATCAATTTCCTGGCCTAAAGTCCAAAGGCAAGGATAGCATGAGTATCTTGCAACCCAATAGCGGGAAAGATCGTGTAAAATCTCACGATAGTTGGGGTTTTCCTGCATTAAGGTTACAATTTCTCGAGGGAAGCAGAATTGTGCGTTTGCGTGTACAAGACCTTTTTCGGCAATATAATCAAAATATCTGTCAGAATTTTTTAAGGCAACAATATCTTTTTCATCAATGCCGTCTTCCATTTTGTAGCCTGTTTCCAAAGCTTCGGTTTGATATACGGTAAAGCCTTGCTCAACGCGCTTATCAATAATATACTTAAAATGTGATTGGCACTCAATACCGCAGGCATGGTCGCCGGGGGAATCAAATTCCTCAGCTAAAAAGTTCCAATGGGTATCGCCTAAATAGAAGAAAGGTGTGCCGTCAGCATAAACAAGATACTGTTTATCAGGGTGCGTTGTAACGAAACCACGCTTGAAAATTTCAAGGTCGCCTGAATATAAAGTACATTCAACTGTGCCTTTAATATTGTTTAGGGCGTCATCTTCTTTGCAGATTGTTGTATATTCCCAAGTGCCCGCTTCGGGAAGTGCAAAGCGGAGAACCCACTCAGTACCGCCATTCCAGAAACCGGGAACGGTAAGAGTTTTGTTGCCGTTGGAAATTACCATATCAAGAACGATATCGTGTATTGGCGTTTCAGGAATGTATGATGCTTTAAGGACTATTTCGGCCTTTCGCCAAGTTTCAACAAATATTTTTTCCATATTATTTCACCTTTTCGACTACGATTACCCAGTCTTCAGTAGAGGGTTTTTCGCCAATTTCAAACTGTGAACCTCTTGCGATTTTTGTTTTTGAACCTAAAACGTTGGTGCGGGGATTGTACCATTGATATGTGTAATCAGCATTTTCATCAAGTCCCTTTAATGTACCTGTTAAAAGGGTGCCTTCTTTGGAAATATCATCGTAAAGATAGCCAATGTAAAGGTCATCATTGATTTTTGCAAATGAATATGTGCCTGTTTCGCTTACAAAAACTTCTTTGTTATCAAATACGGGGATAAGATTCCACCATTCGTAGCGCTCTAAAAACTCTTTCATGTAACCCATCTGATAACCTGCGGGGAACTCAATAGATGTGCCCCATTTTGTAGCCTTATCTTCTACCGTTATGGTAATGCCGTCGCGTACAGTATCGGTTTCGATATCGTATGTGCTCTTATAAAGCCAAATATCAACTGCACCGTAGCCGTGGCCATACATACCGTTTAAGAATGCAAGCCAGCCTTGTGCGCGTGCGCCGTATTCGTTAGTCCATAAAAGATCATATCTGCCTTCGTAAACAACGGCAGGCTTGTTCTGTCCGCATGCCCAATAGTCAGTTGCGGCAGAGAAATCAAGAGGCTGGTTAAGCTTTGGCTTCCATTGGTTTGCCCACCATGTATGACCTTCAACATCGCGGAATGCTGAGTTTGAGGGGGTTGTGAAGTTTATAATTGTGCTTGCACCTTCCTGATGTGCAGAAATGGGATTCTTGTGGGGATCGTATTTATAAAGGCTTCTGCAAACGTCTTTCCAGGGGTTGTTTAATGCGTTCATTACCGTGTTGGCTTTTGTGTTTTCGTTATAGTAATAGTCGTTATCAACTTCCTGAGCTAAAGTCCACATTACGGGATAAGCACCAAAACGTGCTACCCAATAGCGTGAAAGCACATCAAGATATTCGGTGTAATTTTCCATATTCATAATGGTTTGGTTCATTGTTGATGCAAAGAAGAACTGTGCATTTGCGTGAACTAAGCCCATATCGGCAATATATTTAAAGTATTTGTCAGCTTCTCTTAAACCTTGGATATCTGCCTGAGTTATGCCGTTTGTAAAGTCAAAGGGTATCTCATTAGGCTGGCTTTGATATACGGTGTAACCCTGCGAAACACGCTTGTTTACAATATATTTAAAGTGTGAGGTTGTAATTATGGTTTCAGCATTTGTACCCGCTTTGTCATATTCTTCAGCTAAGAAATTCCAATGGGTATCACCTAAATAGAAGAAGGGTGTACCGTCAGCGTATACAAAATATCTTTTTTCGGGATCGGTAGTTACAAAACCATGTTTATAAATATCAAGGTCGCCTGAATATTTTGTGCAGTTGATTGTGCCTGTTATGTTATGTAAGCCTGCATCTGTCGGATCTGAGAAAACTGTTGTAAAGGTCCAAGTACCTTCAGCAGGTAAAGCAAAACGAACACGCCATACGTTATCGCCATCCCAGAAAGCGGGAACAACCATTTCACTTTTATCTTTTTTAAATATAACGTCAAGAGTGCTTGTTGCAACGGGATCTTTTATGTCTGTTTGTGCAATAAAGGTCATTTCATTGGCAAGCCAAGTTTGTGCTTCTGTTACAAGCTTCTGTGTTTCGGGGGCGGCATTTGTTTCGATTTTGCCGATAACAACGTCATCAACGTAAAACTCTTCAACAGCTTCATGTACCATGTGCATACATAAATACCAGCGGTGTAATTCACCGTCAATATCCTCAGGCTGAACTTCAAGTGAAAGTTCAATGTCTAACCAATCTTCAATGTCGCCATCAATGGTTGCAGAGGGTGTGTAGCGATAATTATCGTTAGAAGAACTTTTTACGATAAATGAGTTGGCATCTGCTGCACCGTTACCGCGGATAAGCATTGCAAAAGGTGCGCCTGAAATAGTATCAATATCCTCACCGCTAATTTTAACGCGAAGTGATATTTTATAGCGACCTGCTTCCTTAATATAACCTGCAAGGTTTATGGTAGGTGATGACCATGAGTTTGTGCCACCTGAGTATTTTACGCATTGTGTGCCGTCAACACCATCAGGTGAAAGCTCAACTGAACCGCTTGCGTAATGGGTCCATCCTGAATCCTTTACATTCTCAAGAGTATCAAAGTTAGTTTTTTCTTCAGGCAAGATGTTTACGATAGTTTCAACAACGTCATTATTTTTGATATCATCTGTAACGGGCTGCATTTTGTTAGGCGCAGGTGTTACTGTAGAAAGGATATCAATGGTAGGTTCGGGATTTGTTACCTGATCTTCCGTTGAAGTATCACCGGGTTGTACGGTGGTATCGGCTGATGAATCTTGCTCGTTTTCTGTGCCAGGTGTGCTTTCACCACAACCTATACACGTAAAAATTAAAATGAGAGCAAGCAAAAAAGCAAAGAATCGTTTGTTCATAATAATCCTCCCAATGTTTATTATATGAAAAGTATAATATATAAAAGCAAATATTTCAATATATTTTTTCAAATATAAACATATCAAAACAAAGATTTTTAACTAAAATAAATAAATTTACAATTTCCGTCAGCTTTTTTGCTTGTATAAAAGCTGAATATGTGTCATAATATATAGTATCTGGGGTGTGCGTTACGTATTATTGTATAATACCCACATTATGCAAAAAGGGAGCGTTTAGTTTAACACCTATGAGAAGCACTGCGATTATGCCAGGCCTCCATAACTTCTTCGCCGAAGTTATGCCTTTGTGGAAGGCAGATGTGCGCAGGCAACGCACCCACCTGTCGAGAGACGGGTGTTAGATGTAGTACGGGACGGCATTCTGGATAAATGAAAATAAAAGTGCATCAGCGTTTAAACCTAAGCGCCAATGCACTTTTTTTGTTTGACACCCCCAAGGGCAAGGCGCTACGCGCCTTACTCGCTCGTCGACCGCGGGCGATGCCCGCAGTACCCGACTCGCAGCACTTGGCTAAAAACAGTTCATTGAACTGTTTTTTTAACACCTTCGCGCCCACTGTGTGGTTCAAATCCCCATTTGAAAACTAACAAAACAAAAAGAACCCATCTGTCGATAGGTTCTTCTTTGTTTGTAAGAGAAGTCGTAAAAGTACAAATCAGCCATTGTAGAAAGGGAGGAAACGCCAAAAGTACACCATATCATTCGTGCTTGGTGATCCACTCTTTTGCCCACGAAAACAAAACTTGTGCAGCTTTTTCAAAATCGGCTGTCATGCCGTTCTTGTAATTAACAAACGTTTCGATAATGGCTTGCTCATC
>JAZOMK010000049.1:0-3158 GCA_045653985.1 Clostridia bacterium
TTTATTATGCTTTTCAATCTTTCTTTGCGCGATGCGGGCGAAAAGGTTGGCACGTCAATGATGAAAACCGGTGAAAAGGTAAAGGTAGGTTTTGCCAATGCAGCTGTTAGACGACGCGAAAAAAAGAAAAAGGTTTACGATTACGATATTGGCGAGGAAGATCCTTTAGAAGCCTATGCCGCTGAATTTTCAGTTGAACCTGTTATGGGCGCTGAGTATGAAGAGACAAACATTCCTAAAGAATTTCACGTTGCGGAAGAAAATGATTCTTCTGTAACGCTTAAACGTAAAAAACCGGTGATTAAGGAATATTTTGATGACTTTGGCGATATGCCTGACGATGTTGATGTTCCTGAGATTGAAGATTACGTTGAGGACGAGGATGAAGAAGATAGCTTTGATGTTCAGATTGAAGAAGAAAAGCCTGAAGAAATTTACGAAGCCCCGCCAACAAACCTTTTAAATGCGCCGGTTTCGGGTAAACGCTCATCCACAGATCATTCAGAAAAAATTGAGATGATGGAATCTACCTTAAAAAGCTTCGGCATAAACGCGTGGGTTGAAAATATTACAATCGGCCCTGCAATAACACGTTATGAGCTTACCATTGAACGCGGAACAAGGGTAAGTAAAATTCTTAACCTTTCTGATGATATTGCCCTTTCAATGGCGGCAACAAACGTAAGAATCGAAGCACCAATCCCGGGTAAAAGCGCTATCGGCATTGAAATTCCCAATGATTCCGTTTCAATGGTTACATTGCGCGAGGTGCTTGAAGGTGCAGTATTTAAGGACCATAAATCCCCGGTTGCAGTTGGATTAGGTAAAGATATTACAGGTAACATCATTGTTGCCGACCTTGCGAAGATGCCCCACCTTTTAATTGCAGGTCAGACCGGCGCAGGTAAAAGTGTGTGCATAAACTCAATTATCACAAGCCTTTTGTATAAATCATCGCCTAAAGACGTTAAACTTATTTTAATTGACCCCAAGATGGTTGAATTAAACGTGTATAACGGAATCCCGCATCTTATGACGCCCGTTGTAACTGATCCTAAAAAGGCGGCAGGTGCGTTGCAGTTCGTTGTACGTGAAATGGAAAAGCGTTACGAAACCTTTGCAAAGCGCAAGGTTAAAGATATTAACCGCTATAATGAGGTTGTTGAAGAAGCAGGGGAGGAGAGAATGCCCCGCATCGTTGTTATCGTTGACGAGCTTAATGACCTTATGCTTGTTGCCCGTGGCGAGGTTGAGGATAGTGTTATGCGTATTGCACAGCTTGCACGTGCGGCAGGTATTTATCTGATTCTTGCAACGCAAAGACCTTCAGTAAACGTTATTACAGGTGTAATTAAAGCAAATATTCCTTCACGTATTGCTTTTGCCGTAGCATCAGGTGTTGACTCAAAAACCATTTTAGATGCAACCGGTGCTGAAAAGCTTGTTGGTAAAGGTGATATGCTTCTTCACTTAAACGGTGAAAATAAACCTGCACGTGTTCAGGGCGCTTTCGTTGGTGAGCAGGAAATCGAAAAGGTAGTTGACTTCATTAAAGCTAAAAATGCCGAAGCCAAGTACATTGCAGAAGAACAGCTTGTTATGCGTGAACTTAAACCTAACCACGGTGGCAGTGGCGATAATCCCAACGATTTTGATGATTCTGATGGTGAGGATGAGCTTTTCCCTGCAGCAGTTGAATATGCCATTGAGTGTGGCAATATTTCAATTTCTGCCCTTCAAAGAAGATTCAAGGTTGGCTATGCCCGCGCCGGCAGACTTATTGACTCAATGGAATTAAAAGGCGTTGTTGAAGCATCACAAGGTGCAAAGGCGCGTAAAGTGCTTATGACGCGCGAACAATTCTGGTCAATGTACGATGAGAGATTGGATTAAGTAAATGGTTAAAATTTTAATTGTTTCACTTGGCTGTAATAAAAATCTTGTTGATTCTGAAGTTATGGCAGGCTATCTTAAAAAAGGCGGTATGCTGTTAACTGACAATGTAGATGAAGCGGATGTTATAATCGTAAATACTTGCGGTTTTATTGAGGATGCCAAGGTTGAAGCCATTGATACTATTTTTGAAATGGCTGAATATAAAAATAAAAACTGTAAAGCACTTCTTGTTTCGGGATGTTTAACACAGCGTTACCCCGATGCTGTATGGGAAATGCCTGAGGTTGACGGTGTTTTAGGTACTTATGCTTATGAAAATATCGTTGAAGAAGTAAACAATGCCCTTTTAAAAAGGAAGCCCAAAAACATTTCGGGCGATGCAAAGTATCTTGATAAGCCAATTAAAAGGGAAGTTTCAACAAAGTATTATGCTTACTTAAAAATTGCCGAGGGTTGCGATAATAAGTGCACCTATTGTGCAATACCGTCAATACGCGGTCCATACGTTTCAAGAAGTATGGAAAGTCTTTTAAAAGAGGCTGAGGATTTAAAAAATCAAGGCTTTGAAGAAATTATCCTCACCGCACAGGACACTACTCGCTATGGTATGGATAGGGGCGAAAATGCTTTTGCAACTCTTTTAGAAAAGATTGCACAAATGGGTTTTACGTGGGTAAGAATCATGTACGCATATCCATCAACCTTAACCGATGAAGTTATAAAGGTAATGGAAAAGTACGATAACATCTGCAAATACGTTGATATGCCCATACAGCATACTGAGGATAAAATGCTTTCTTTAATGAACAGACATTATACTAAAAACGATATGATAAACGTTATTAAGCGTATAAGGTCATCATCTTTTGATTGGGCATTGCGCACAACGCTTATGTGCGGCTTCCCCGGTGAAGACGATAAAGACTTTAAAAATATGCTTAAATTCATTAAAGAATATAATTTTGATAATCTTGGCGTGTTTCCTTTTTCGTTGGAAGAGGGAACTGAGGCAGTAAATCTGCCCCATAAGTGCAGGAAATCAACAGCGCAAAAACGTGCTGACAGCGTAATGCTTGTGCAGGGCGAGGTTGCCCACAAGTTTAATAATAGGCGTATAAACAAAAGTTATAAAGTGCTTTGTGAAGGCTATGATGAAGAACAAAAAACTTTCTATGGCAGAACTGAGTTCTTAGCGCCTGAGGTTGATGGCAGAGTATATTTTTCAGGCAAAAATATTGAGCCTGGAAAATTTTACGAAGTAT
>JAZOMK010000050.1:0-6972 GCA_045653985.1 Clostridia bacterium
CTATACATCATTTTTACAGGATGGAAAAACACCACCAATCGGCTATAACATTTGTATAAAAAGTTATCAACGGTTATAAACTTTTCCTTGCGCCACATTGCATCAAGAACAGCGATTATCTTTCCATCAGTAATATCATATTCCTTATTTTCGCAGTTATCACCGCGAATAATGTAGCCACTTTCAGTTACCTTGATAATTCTGTGCAAAAGATACTTTTCGCCACGTTTATATAACGGCACATCATATTTTTTAAGTTTTCTTGTTATTGGGCGGATTACAACGTTGTCTCTGCGATTTTTTAACAACGGATACATACTTACGCCAACGGTTGTAGTTATATATACGCCTTCTGTCAAAAGCATTTCTTCAATATTACCCTCAATCATTAAAAAAACCTGCCTTTTCAAATTGCGAAATAACGTCATTAACGTCCACAAGTGCATTTTCAAAGGATATATTATATTCTTTTTCAAAAGAGCGTGCAATATCTTCAGCGCTTTTATTTTTTGAAAGCATCAAGAAAATTTCAGCCGCGGTATCATTAAGTTTTACCGTATTTTTAAAAGTTTCACTTTTCTTACCTACCGCAACAACAAAATTCTTATTATCAATTTTGCGCAATCTTAACTCACTATGTATCATTTTTTATCCTCCGTACAATTATTATACTATATATTTACTTAACTTTCAACTCATTTTATAAAAAAGCGTTGACATCTTCCCTGTGGCATAATATAATCAAGTTATCAAATGCGAGGTGATAATATGGCAAAATTGCTTATAGTAGTTGATATGCAAAACGATTTTATTGACGGTGCATTAGGCACAAAGGAAGCCGTAAGCATCGTTGATAACGCAGTTAAGAAAATCGAAGATTTTGATGGTGATATTATCGTTACTTACGATACCCACTTTGAAAATTATATGGATACGCAGGAAGGCAAAAATCTGCCCGTTCCCCATTGCATAAAGGGTACTGACGGTTGGCAACTTAATAAAAAAATCCAATCAGCATTAAATAAAAAGAGTTACAGAACTGTTGAAAAACCAACTTTCGGCTCAACGGAACTTATTAAAATGATAGATAAAAACTATGATGAAATTATTTTAATAGGTCTTTGCACCGATATCTGCGTAGTTTCCAATGCACTTTTAATAAAGGCTAACTTTTTAGAAACAAAAGTTACCGTTGATGCAACGTGTGCAGCAGGTGTAACACCACAGAGCCACGATGCCGCACTTTTAACAATGCAAATGTGTCAGATAAACATTTCAGGAGGTAATTTATAATGGATATGGTAAATATTAAAAACCAATGCGTACAATGGATAAAAGACTTTTTTGAAGAAAACGGTAAGGATTGCAATGCTGTTATAGGTATTTCAGGTGGTAAGGACAGCTCCGTTGCTGCAGCACTCTGTGTTGAGGCTTTAGGTAAGGATCGCGTTATCGGTGTTTTAATGCCTTGCGGTGAACAGCACGATATTGATAAGGCTTTTATGCTTGTAAACCACTTAGGCATAAAGCATCACGTTATAAACGTTAAAGATGCTGTTGAAGGCGTTATCAAAAACCTCGATTTTCCTGTTTCCGAACAGACAAAGCAAAACCTTCCCCCACGCATCAGAATGTCCACCCTTTATGCCGTTTCTCAAAGCTTTAACGGCAGAGTTTGCAACACCTGCAATCTTTCGGAGGATTGGGTAGGTTATTCAACCCGCTATGGTGATGCCGCAGGCGATTTTTCACCAATGTCAAAATTAACGGTGCAAGAAGTCAAGGAAATCGGACGTTTATTAAATTTACCTGATGAGCTTGTTGATAA
The DNA here is from genome assembly GCA_045653985.1 of Clostridia bacterium. Classification (GTDB taxonomy): domain Bacteria; phylum Bacillota; class Clostridia; order Christensenellales; family QALW01; genus UMGS1322. The sequence goes on from JAZOMK010000050.1 coordinate 1,829, forward strand.
AACACCTATCGACGGTCTTTGCGGCAAAACTGACGAGGAAAATTTAGGCTTCACCTATCTTGAACTTGATACCTACATCCGCACAGGCAAAATTGACGATTTAGATAAAAAAGCAATAATCGACCGCAAGCATAAAATGAATTTGTTTAAACTTAAATTTATGCCCATTTTCGATCCCCATATTGAAGAAAAGGCAGACTAAATCTCTGTTTCATATTATTACACATACAAAAAAGCAGGCATTTTTGCCTGCTTTTGTTATTAACTTATCTTGTGCTCATTGAGAGGGGACAAGAGAACCGTCCCCTTGTCAATGCAACGTATCTAAGAATATCTTATTTCTCGTTCGTTTGATTATAGGTCGGAAAAAGCTCTCTCCAGACGTCAGTATGCGCTTCGCAGTCAAGGAAGTGCCCGAACATATCGTTCTCCCACGGCAAAGCCTCATCGCTGCACGCTTTTCTTATTACGTTAAGATATACTTCTTTAACAGATTGGCAAAAGGCGTGCCACCCTTTTTTCCATTCACCGTTTTGTAATTCTCGGTTGCGTTGAGCGAAGTCACCCATTATGCGTTCTTTTTCATCACCTTTTGCTAAGGTTATGCCAGCATCAGTATTTACAATGGGAACAAATTCAATTTTATTGATGATAGTATCATATTTTACCGCCAACAAACTGTTCCAACTGTCAGGCATATTTTTCAAACTTGCAAAATGGAAATTTCCCTGACCATAAAGAATATGGCAACCGTTGTATTCTTCATAACAACCGATACAATGAGAGTGTTGGCACAAAACTACGTCAGCACCGCTTTTCGCCATTGCCCTGCAAGTTTTATGAAGCCTCGGTGACGGATACTTACAATGTTCCTTGCCACCGTGATAGAAAACGATAACTCTGTCATTTTCCTTTTTTGCATGGCGAATATCCTCTAAAGTATCGTATTCATCAAAGGGACGACTACCCATTCTATCCTCAAGAGCATAGGAATATTCGTGTTCGCAAACGGCAATGATACAAACTTTCTCACCGTTTTTTTCTATAATCAGATTTTTTCGCGAAGCTTCATAATTCTCGCCAAATCCGGTGCAAGTGATTCCTACTTTCTCCAATGATCTTATGGAATCTTTTGCGCCTTCGATACCAAAATCGAAAATATGATTATTGCTGAGTCCTACGTAATTAACACCGATTTTCTTTAAAACTTCCGCTGTTTCGTAAGGCGCGGAAAGATTAGGACCGAATTTTCGAATGGGCGTTTGGCTTTCTGTTATGGCACATTCCAAATTCACGAAATTAACGTCATTCCCCCGAAAAAGAGATAACGTATCGGTAAACAGAGTTTCCGTATCAACTTTTTCAAAAAGCAGTTTTGTGCTCCCGTTGGGGCATACGTCTCCTAAAAGCAAGGTTTTCATATTAAAACTCCTTTCGTTGAGTTAATAACACGATAAGATTTTCGGGCTAAATCTTGTTGAAAATATCGTGGTAAGGTCTTATGTTAAAATCACGGTCTAAAAACGCCATATAAAGACCTTCTTCAAGGTAACTTTCTTCAACAGGATGCAAGTCAGCAACGGGAGATGTTATAAGCCCCTGAGCCAAATATCCCACGCCATACTTGGTGTAAACTGCCAATTCACTTTCAAGATAAGGCTTTCTTTCTTCTGCGGTAGGCGCAGCCCAGCAGCATTCCGTGATTATTATAGGTTTATTAAACTGTTTCAGATAATCAAGACTCTTTGTGAACTCTTTTTCAAATTCTTCTATCGGTTTATTTTTCTGATTATATGGATGAAGTGTAATTACATCCTCAAAAGGCGCTAAAACGTCAATATCACACATCTCTTTGTTTTCGCTGTAATAGCTTTGCGAGCCTATAGTAATCGGTCTTGAATCAATTTTCCTCAGTTGCTCTGTCATATCGAGCAAGAAGTCCGTAATTGCCGAAAATCTACCTTGATGACCAAAGGCATCGTTGTAAGGCTCATTAGCTATGTCGTGCATCAAAATATTTGAGTCCTTTATGGCTTCAACCGTTTCACGAAGATACTTTATATAAGCAGGTCTTTTGCTTTTCCCTATACACTCTGCCGTAAACGCGCCAAAGCAAGGCATACCAATCCAACCGTTAAAATATGTTGGAATAATATTGATTCCCTCTCTGGTTAAAATATCGCAAGCCTTTTTAACGTTTTCAAGGTAGACTTTTCTATCCTCCATATATGCATCAAATGAAAGCCAGATTCTCAGAGTATTCATTGATGGGAATTTTTCTTTTCCAATCTTTATAATTTTTTCATAGCGTTCCGCGTCAAAGTTAAGCCATATTTGTATACCTGATCTTCCCCAATCGGGCTGAATGTTAAATCCTTTGACAAATGAATATTTTTCAGTAATATTTTTGTACGTCTCTTTCGACATATCTGTCAATCCTCCTTAATATTTTATTATGATTTTGCCTTTTTTTCATATTCTACCACGTAATAAAAATATATGCAATATGATCAACCGACTTTTTTTATTGACAAAACCGACTTTCTTTGTTATTCTTTTTACGAGGTGTTTATATGAATTTCAATAATTGCGGTCGGTCATTAAGACCATTTCAGGCGTACAAAAATCATACCCATAGAACATGGGAAATTATATATCAGACAATGGGAAAAACCCATGCTGTTGCGGGGGATAAAGAGTTCGAAATGGCAGTGGGAGACGTTATCGTTATTCCTCCTGAAACCGTTCACAGAACAGAGTCTGACGCGTATATAACGGATATGTGGATATCTATTGAAAAGTGTGAATTTCCGACTTTTCCTTTTATGGTAAAAGATACCGACGGAAATATACGAATGTTGTTTGAAATGTTATTTCAAATTCACAACGAGAAGTCAAAAGGTTTTGAAAATTTTTTAGAGAGGCTTGTTGAACTTATTTGTCTTTACGTGAAAAAGGCAAGTACCGAGGAGGATGCACCGGAAATCATCGGCATAGTAAAGGAAAAATTAAAAGAAAATGTGCAAAACAGCAATTTTGACGTAACGGCATACGTTTCTTCTTTAGGTTATAATCAAGATTATTTTCGCAGACTCTTTAAAAAACACACGTCCCTTTCACCTATCGTATATTTGAATAACTTGCGAATGGAAAAGGCGAAAGAATTATTATTTATGAATCCCTTTTTCAGTATTTCAGAACTATCAACGTTGTGCGGTTATAAGGATAGTCTATATTTCTCAGTGTGCTTTAAGCAATATACAGGCTTATCTCCGACAAAATATAAAAAGTGATTTTTCTGTAATTTTATACCATTTACGGTATAAAATAGTCAATATTAAAAACGCAATTTGACATATATAGAATGTAATATGACACATACAGAAAAACAGGCTTAAAATCAAGCCTGTTTAATGTTTCGGTCTCGCAAAAGAGTTGTTTTCACTTGTGCTTCTGAAAGAAGACAGCAGAACCGTCCCCGCGTCCCCCTGCCTATCTTCGACCCCCATATCGAAGAAAAAGCCGACAAATAGTCGGCTTTATTTTTTCTCTTTAGCAAAGTATACGGGATTTTCGTATATAAGCTCATATTCCCTTGTATATACTGAACCGTCTTCATTTTTTGTTGTTTCGATTTTCTTTTTACCTCCGTTTTCATAGTAGATGCAGGAATAATCATATATAAGCTCAGCACCTTTATATCGTTTTGTAGTTAAAATATTTTTATTTTCATCGTATGTATATTCTGTTTTTTCTGCTAACTCATAGGTTTCTTCTGTGTGATAAATTCGCCAATACTTCTTTTCGCAAACAACATTACCTTGTTCATCATATGAATATTCAAATTTATAGTCATCATGTATCTCTGCTGTCATTTGGTCTTTTTCATTGTACGTATATTCCGTTTTTTCTACAAGATTATATCCCTCAGAAAAATCATTGCCAACACTCAAGCGTGCAGCATTATAATAGTAATACTCCTCAACAAGAATCAGATTCCCCCGTTCATCGTACGTATAACCTATATTTGTGTCGTCTTTCTTTTCTAATATTAGGTTTCCCTGTTCATCATACGTATAAACTATGGTTTTGCCATCTTTACTTTTCATTATCAAATTATCATTATCATCGTAAATATACTCGTAATAATGCTTAGTGCCATTATCTTCAGAATCTTTATAATAGGCATAATAAACCTGATCACCATATTTATTATAGCCATATTCCGTTTTATACTTAAAGATGCCGTCAGCATCATATTTAGTTTCCGACAGTAAGTTATCAGCAGAATCATAAGTATATTCAACATACCCGCTGTTTTCATACTCTTTCCATTTATAGGATATTACGTTTCCGCGCTCATCATAGGCATACTCATCTCTTAAATACTCCCTGCCCCGCGGATATCGGTATACTGCGCAAAGAAGATTTCCATTTTCATCGTACTTTGCTTCATATACGTTTACCACTAACCCATCTGATGATTCTTCTTGACGAACAACGCTATACCCATCATTTTCATACACGTACACTTCTTCAACAGGCTCAGGTCTATACGTGCTATAGGTAGTTTTGGTTTTTATTGTGCCATCATCGTTATAAGTATATTCGCAAGTTTCAAAGGTTTCATTACCATCCGAATTACGGTTTATCTCGGTTATTTTGCCATATCCCGCTAAGGTCTTTTCATAAGTTTTATAAGTGATTTTTTTATATTCACTATCGCAGGAAATCAAAGCAAACGTAAGCATCGTAATTAAAGTAACACATATAGCTTTTTTCATACCATCATCTCCCTTAATTAGATTTTAACACAAACAAAACTAAAAATCAATAGTCAAAAAGCCGCCCATAATGGCGACTTGTAAAGAAAAGCCACCGATTGCTCGGTGGCTTGGTTGTGAAGATTTATCGTGCGATAAATTACATCGAACATGAGAGTGCGATAAAATTCGCAAGAGAAGGCGGGGCGTTCTGAACGTGAAGGCGCTTACATAGCGGTAAGCAACTGAACGTTCACGGTTGCCGCAACGCACTATTGCGGAGAATTATCGTGCGATAAATTACATCGAACATGAGAGTGCGATAAAATTCGCAAGAGAAGGCGGGGCGTTCTGAACGTGAAGGCGCTTACATAGCGGTAA
>JAZOMK010000051.1:0-7538 GCA_045653985.1 Clostridia bacterium
ACAATATACATGAAGCCTTCAAAAAATCTTGTTGATGATTGAAAGCCTGCCATGTAGTGATAAACCTTCTTTTTTGTGTTTAAGAAGGTCTGGTTGCCTTTTTCAAACTTATCCAGCTCGATTTGTTCATTGGCAAAGGATTTTACAACGCGTATACCCAAAAGACTATCTTCAACCTGTGCATTCAGTTCGCCAACCGTTTTGCGTGATTCCATAAAGCCGTTTTTCATTCGCTTGTTGAAATGGGCAAGCACGATAATCATAATCGGCATAACCGCAAATAAAATAAGGGTTAAAGGAATATTAAAGGTGCAAAGAATTATAAATGATGCTATGATTTTTATGCCTGCAATAAAAAATTCTTCAGGGCAATGATGGGCAAACTCAGTAACATCAAAAAGGTCGCTTGTCAGCCTTGACATCAGCGAGCCGACTTTTGTGTTATCATAGAAGCCAAAAGAAAGTTTTTCAAGATGCTTGAAAAAATCTGTACGCATATCCGTTTCAATTTTTGAACCCATAATATGCCCAACCGATGCCATATAATAGTTGGCAACCGTATCAATTAACCTTAAAAGAAGATATATTCCGCCTGCCGTTAAAATAAAAGAAACGGTAAGGCTTGATAAATCATTGGTAGCTTTGCCTGTAATTTCGCGTACGATTAAAGGCAGAATAAGCTCGCATCCCGTAGTTAAACAAGCGCACATAAGGTCAAATATCATTGTGCGCCAATATGGCTTGTAATAGGGTAGAAAACGCTTTAAAAGTTTGGTGGTTTTCATTTGATGCCTCGTTTATTATATTAAATTTTATTGCTTGATTCAAGGAAGAATATTAACTTATTATGTTAATGTTTTAACATTGTGAAAAGCAATTCAATATATATAATTATACGGCAAAAAAAGAATTTTAGCAACAAAAAAAGAAGCAGAAAACTGCTTCTTAAAATTTACTTAACTTTAGGTATCCTCTTAAATAACCTTTGTATTGACGGTATCGTTACAAGGATATAACAGGGGATAGCGTCAATAAATACGAAGGAATTATAAGCAAGGCTGTAAAGTACGGGGTTATATGGCGCATATTCCGCCCAGAAAACGATGCCGGCAAATACGTGGCAAGCATATCTTACGATAATTGCAAGGGTAAAACCACAAAAGATATTTACGGTTTTATTCTTTGTTTTAAATACGCCTGAAAGTGCGCTTATTGCAAGGAATGGGAATATGTAATCAAAGAAGAATTGCGGTATTGATAAAAAGTAGCAATCCTGCAAACATTGTAAAATTGCGTACGCAATACCTGCAACCAAGCCCCATAAGGGCCCTGCCATATAGCCGTATAAAAGCATAGGCAACATACTTGCGGCAGTTATTGAACCACCTTGCGGCATATGCCATAATCTTATATAAGATAAGATAAATGAAAGGGCGATACATACTGCACCGTAAGTAACCATTCGTGTATCCCATTTAAGACCGCCCGATTTTTTGTTCAATACAATAAAAATCGTAACGATAATTAAAGCGATAGCAACGGTTGCGCTCAGTAATACGGGGTCGATTTCTTTAAGTTCCGCCCACATATCACTAAAATAGGAACTGAGAGACAAGTGTTGAAGTAGCATAATTTTTGCACTTCCTTTCTGAAAAATTAAAACCGTATATCATAGGGATATACGGCCAAAAATTCTTCAGGCGAAAACGCTTCCCTACGGTAGGATTATCTACACAGGTTTAATGGGTTTAGCTTTTTAGCAATCTCAGCCCCGAAGGACTCCCCAAGCAGATATACAGTTTTGTTAAATTATATCACAAAAACACTTGGTGTCAAGGGAAATTTGTGATATAATAATAAAAAATTATTTTAAGGAGTTTTCTATGAGCAATTTTTTCGCTTTAATGGCAAGGATGAAGTATATCCGTCGTTGGGGGCTTATGCGTTCAACAAGGGAGGAGAATATTCAGGAACATTCCTTGCAAACTGCAATGATTGCCCATATGCTTGCACTAATCGGCAATAAACTTTATAATAAAAATTATAATGCTGATTCTGTTGCGGTAAAAGCAATGTATCATGAGGCAAGCGAAATTATAACGGGTGATTTGCCAACACCCATAAAATACTATAATTCTGAAATTAAAAGCGCATATAAACAAATCGAAAACGTTGCAACTGATGAAATCTGCAATATGCTTCCTGAAGAATTTAAAAATGAGTTTGCGCCTATATTAAATATTCAGGATGAAGAAGAAAAACGTTTGGTAAAATATGCTGACAGAATCTGCGCCTATTTAAAGTGCGTTGAAGAAGTTAATGCAGGTAATGCTGAATTTGTTGATGCAAAGGAAAGCATTAAAAAGGATATTGAAAAAATTGAAGCGCCTGAGGTTAAATACTTTATGGCAACCTTTGCAGGCGGCTTTGATCTTACACTTGATAAATTGAGGTAATTTTTTATGAAGATAGGTATTTCAACTGCATCCCTTTACGGTAAAATGTATACGGAAGATGCTTTGGAGTTTTTTAGCAAAAATAACGTTGATTGTTGCGAGGTTTTCCTTGCTTCCTTTTCTGAGTACACTAAAGAGTTTGGCGAAAAGTTAAAAAGCGTAAAAGGCAATGTTGATGTTCACTCAATCCATACCCTTAACAGCCAATTTGAAGGGCAACTGTTTTCGCGCTCTGAAAGGCAGTATCAGGATGCTTTAAAAATCTTCCGTTCAGCATTGCAAGTGGGGCAGATGATTGATGCAAAAATCTATGTTATGCACGGTCCACAACAAATGAAGTATACTAAATACGTTACAAATTATGAGTTCTTTGGTATGCGCACTGCCGAGCTTGCAAAAATTGCTAAAGAATATAATATCTTACTTACTTGGGAAAACGTACATTGGGCGCACTATAATCACCCTGATTTTATGAAAAAGCTTCTGCCATATTGTAATGCGGAAATCGGTTGCACTCTTGATATTAAACAAGCGGCACAAAGCGATACGGTTGTTGATAAATATATTTTTGATATGGATGGCAAAATCAAAAACATACATATCGTTGATTTTGATGAATCAGGTAATCTTGTGCTTCCTACAACGGGCTATTATGATTACGAAAGCCTTTTTAAGAAAATCGGCACTTATGATGGTGCGGTTATGATCGAAGTTTATGATGGTTGCTATAAAAATCCTGAACAAATAATTGAATGTTACAATAAATTCAAAGAACTTTATAGAGGAAAATAAAATGGAATTTACACCTGAAATCTTAAAATTTGCAAATGGTGAAGCTGTTACAAAAGAAAATTTTAATAAACGTCGTGAAGAAATGCTTGATATTCTCCGCCGCGAAGAATATGGCTATTCACCTGAAAAGCCTGATGCAGTTAAAGGTGAGGTTGTTGAAACTGTTTTAAAAACGGCAGGTGGTCATGGTGTGCTGGAAAAACTCAAAATTTCCTTTGAAACCGAAAAAGGTGAGTTTTCTTTTCCGGTAAACTTTGTTTATCCTACAAATAAAAAGAACGTACCAACCTTTATTTTAATAAACTTCAGACCAGACGTTTACGATATGTATTATCCTCTTGAAGAAATTATCGACAATGGTTTTGCTTTGGCGGTAATTTATTATAATGATGTTGCAAGTGATGATAATGATTTTACAAAAGGCATTGCAACTATGTATGCACGCAATAATCCCGATACTGATTGGGGCAAAATCTCAATGTGGGCATTTGCGGCAAGCCGAGTTTTGGATTATCTTGAAACCCGCGATGAAGTTGATAAAGATAATGTTGCTGTAATTGGCCACTCACGTTTAGGTAAAACTGCTTTATGGTGTTCCGCCCAGGATGAACGCTTCAAGTTTGCTTTCTCAAACGATTCAGGCTGTTCAGGCGCTGCTTATGAACGTATTAAGCATGAAGGTGCTGAAACTCTCCAAGTTATAACCAAAGTATTCCCTTATTGGTTTTGCGGTAACTTCTTAAAGTACGTTGGCAGAGAGGATGAACGTCCTTTTGACCAGCACTTTGTGCTTGGCGCAATCTGCCCCCGCTATGTTGGCATAGGCTCTGCAAGCCTTGATGATTGGGCAGACCAATATTCCGAACAATTATCCTGCGTAGCCGCATCGCCATTATGGAATCTTTTTGATAAAAAAGGTTATATCGGCAAAATAGAGCCTGCAGAAATGGGCGAGCATTTTATGGAGGGCGAAGTATCTTACCACCTCCGCGACGGCATCCACTTCTTAAGCCGTCAGGACTGGCTTAGATATATGGCTTTTGTTAAAAGTAAAATGTAATATAAGTACTTGTGTGAAAAGTAAAAAAAGCTGTGTAGAAATTTTCTACACAGCTTTTTTGTTGATGATTCTGCGAACACAAGTGAATTTTGACGGAAGTTACAGATTCTCGATTGCTGAAGTAACCATCCAAAGTCACTTTTTACTTGCGTTTTTCTTTGAAAAAATCAGAAAGAATTTTCGCACAATCTTCTTCCATAACACCGCCTAAGATTTCAGCGCGATGGTTAAAACGTTCATCGTTACATAGATGGTAAAGGGTAGTACAACAACCTGCTTTTTGGTCGTAAGCGCCAAAAACGACGCGGTCGATACGTGAATTTACAATTACGCCTGAACACATGGGGCAAGGCTCAAGAGTAACGTATAATGTACAGCCTGAAAGCCGCCATGAATTAAGTTTTTTTGATGCCTTTTTCATAGCAAGCAATTCGGCATGGGCAGTAGGGTCGTTGGTAGTTTCTCGCAGATTATATCCGCGCGCAATTACCTTGCCATCCTTAACAACTACCGCACCAACGGGAACTTCTCCTTTTTTGTAGGCAACCTCAGCTTGCTTTAAGGCACGCGTCATAAAATAATAATCGTCTTTATACATTACTTATGATAAGGCTCCTTGTTAATTATTTTATAACCTCTGTAAATTTGTTCAAGTAAAATTACCCTTGCCATTGAGTGGGTAAAAGTCATTTTTGAAAGTGAAAGCACGTAGTTAGCGCGCTTTAATGCGTTTTCGTGAAAGCCCAAAGAACCGCCAAGGGCAAAAACTATGTTTTTGTTTGCTTGCCAATTCTCAATATTTACAGCCAATTCTTCGCTTGTAAGCGCTTTGCCCGTGCCGTCAAGACAAATGAGGAAATCATCATCGTTAAGCTTTTTATTTATCTTTTCCCATTCGCTTAACTGTACTGCTTGCTTTTGCGCTTCCGAAAGTTTTTCGGGCGCTTGCTCATCATTTACTTCGATTATCTGAAGTTTTGCATATCTTGACATACGCTTTTCAAACTCTTTTTCAATTTCGGCATACATTTTTTGTATTTTTCCTACAGCAATAATTTTTAAAGCCATAAAATTACCTCTTGTACCAAAGTTCAATCATTGAACTAAAGTTAATGAAAACAAAAGTTACCCAGCCTAAAACAGTAACGGCAGTTTCCCATGAATGTTGTTTGGGCATAAGGTGAACCTGATTCATTTCACTTACGAAGGCTTTGCCATATAGCCTTTCGTTTCTTTTGCGCGAATATTTGATAAATGCGCTGATGCTGAAAATCGCAATAAGCGGTAAGACAATAAATGATACAAGCATATATGCAAGGGTGTTATTATACACAAAATCAATATAATATATCATTACAGGCGGGTAAGTGATAATAACGGAAAGGGCATTCATCGCAAAATGTATAACCGTACCTGCCAAAAGTGAATCCGAAACCATAACCACGGTGCCAAGAATCAAACCAATAATAAAAGCATAAAATACTTGCTGTAAATTACCGTGCATAACAGCAAAAGCAATGGAAGAAAGTATTACCGCACCAGCGGGCGAATAACGCTCAAATGCGCGCATTACAAACCCGCGGAAGAATATTTCTTCGCAAATTGCAGGAAGCATTGCAACAATAATAAGCTCAAATATAAGCTGAGATAGGTTTGTTGCTTCAGGCAAACCAAGCGTTTGTGAAGGCTCGCCCATAAAAGAGGAAAGACCTTCAATAACGTATGCGTTTAATTGCTGTGCGCCTAAAAATACGCCTGCGCTGGCAATAAGTAAAAGTAATATCTGAAAGGTGTTAATGGATTTTTTTAGCCTTAACGTCGCTTTCATATCTTTTTTGAATATAAGGATAAATAAAATGGGAATAATAAGTACGGCAAAAAATTGAGAAATTATACCTTGGAACATTGAAAGACCAAAGTTTGATGCAAAAAATGAACCTATGTTTTTGCCAAATATAAACTGAAGTATAATTACCGGCACAATAGTGGTGTATTGCATAAAACTGCAACCGAGTATTGCGTGCCATATGGCAGGAAAACGCTTGTGGTCATAAAATGCCTTTATGCTTTCTTGCGAGAAATTCTCCATCAATTATTCACCTTTAAAAAATCTTGTTAAAAGGTCAAATCCCGGTTCTTGTACAATGCCCGTAGCCTCAGCATTCTTTTCGCAAAGATTATTAACACCCGATGCTTTTTCATTGGTGCTGTAATACATTGCGTAGGGTACAGGTGCAGAAGAATGTGTACCTGTAGGAATAGGTGTGGGGTGGTCGGGCATAATAAGAACAGCGTAATCTTCTTTTCTTGCTTTAAGTCCGTTTACAACAAAGGTAAGTACGGTATCAAGCATTTCGATTGATTTTACTTTTCTGTCAACTTCGCCTCTGTGTCCGCACTCATCAGGTGCTTCAAAGTGAAGGTAGCAGAAATCGTGCCCCTCATCAAAGGATGCAAGGGCGGCCTTTGCCTTACCCATAAAGTTAGTTTCGAGTGTGCCTGTTGCACCTTCGACATCATAAATATCCATATCGGCAAGACGCGCAATACCGCGTACAAGGTCAACAGCTGTTACAGCCGCACCGCTTTTACCGTATTTTTCTTTAAAAGGTGAAAGTCCGGGCTTGCTACCAACGCCCCAGAACCAGCAGGTTGATGCCATTCTTTTACCATTTGCTTTGCGCTTGAGGTTTACGGGATGATTTGTAAGAATCTTATTGCTTTTTTCCATGATGTCAAGAAGAATAGCCGCGCCGCTACCCTTAGGTAAATATTCCTTTACGTTTTTGCCCGTAATATCGTGGGGAGGTGTAAGTGTAACGTCAGCATTGCCACCGTGGATAATAAGAATATGTCTGTATGAAATACCTGCATGGAACTCGATTGTATCACTGCCTAATTCTTCGTTAAGTGTCTCAATAAGTTCTTCAGCTTCTTCGGTGGTAATTTCGTCGCTTGAATAGTCAACCATAGTTTTGTCGCTGTAAAGGTCTTCGTCAGAAACGCAGGCAAGGTTGCATCTTAAAGCAATGTCGGTATCGCTCATTTTGATGCCCATTGCTGCAGCTTCCAAGGGTGCACGGCCTGTAAGATAAATTCTGGGGTCGTAACCCATTGCTGAAAGATTGCCTACATCGCTACCACCTTTACAACCTGCGGGGGTAATGTTTACCATACCAACTTCGCCCTTTGATGCCATATAGTCAATTAAAGGCTTTTTTGCGCACTCC
>JAZOMK010000052.1:0-5641 GCA_045653985.1 Clostridia bacterium
CTATGTTTTTCATATAATCTCCGGTATAAATATCACTAAATAAGTTATTATTGCAATAAGACAAGTGATGATACTATCCATTCTATCCATAATACCACCATGACCGGGTATATACTTACCATAGTCTTTTATATTGCAAAATCTCTTTAACATACTTGCTGTTAAATCACCAATTTGTGCAAAACCACCGCACAATGTTCCAATAATAACCCAATCAATTAAACCTATATTATCTATGGGAGCTTTGGCAATTAATTCAACAAGAAATAACCCCATCAATGCACCACCAACAGCACCACCAAAGAAAGATGCAACCGAGCCTGCTATGGTTTTCTTTGGACTAATATGTGGACAAAGTTTCTTCTTTCCTAACATTTTCCCAAAGAAATATGCAAAGGTATCAGATAAGCAAGCGCAAAGTATCGCAGCTACACAAATAATTACACCAAGATTGCTTTGAGAGAAAGCTTTATCAGCCGTTAAAAAAACAAGCAATGCGCCCGGAATCAAAGGATAAACAAGTGCAAAACCACCGCTTATAATAGATTTAAAATCAGGTTCTTTACTAAAAATAACACACGTTGCTATAATAGCAAAAGAAACCGCTGCTAAAATAAAGCACCCGGTTAAACCTTTAAACAAAATTGCAGGCAGAACCGCAGCTGATGTCAACAACAAAACAACACGTTGAGGCTTAAATCCACCTTTATGTAATGCGCTTGTAACATCAAACATCATAAGCACACAACAAATAGATGTAAGAGCAATTAAGTAATACCCGCCTAATACAAGTGCAAGGACAACAATAGGTATAAGAACCACTGCGCTTAAAACACGTTTTAAAAGATCCATTTACTTAAACACCTCCATACCTTCTGTTGCGTTTTGAATACTCTAATATGGCTTTATCAAACTCTTTTTCATCAAAATCAGGCCATAAAACGTCAGTAAAATAAAACTCTGAATATGCTGCCTGATATAAAAGAAAGTTTGAAAGCCTTTGTTCGCCACTTGTTCTGATAATTAAATCAGGATCAGGTAAATTATAAGTATACAGATATTTTGAAATCGTTTCTTCATCAATAACTGTTACATTATCTTCAATCATCTTTTTTACCGCATTAACCATTTCTGCGCGCGCACCATAAGCAAGCGCAATAGAAAATACAAGTTTATTACAATCCTTTGTTTTTTCAACACCATCAAGAATTGCATCTCGAACAATATCAGAAAACTCAGAAATATCACCTATTACGTTAAGGCGAACACCATTTTGGCGAAGTTCAGCAGTTTCTTTTTTGAAATATTCAACAAGAAGCTTCATTAATGCCGAAACCTCGTCTTTAGGGCGCTTAAAATTTTCAGTTGAGAATGCGTAAACAGTTAAATATTCCACACCTATTTTAGAGCAATATTTAACGATTTTGCGAACGTTCTCCGTTCCCGCTTTATGCCCGAATGTACGCGGCAAACCACGTTTTTTTGCCCATCTGCCGTTGCCATCCATTATAATAGCAACGTGTTTTGGCAATACTACGTCATTATTCATAAAACACCTTTATCAGATTGAAAGCAATTCTTTTTCTTTATCCTGTGCAACAGCATCAATATTATTGATGAATTTATCAGTCAACTTCTGCATTGCATCACCTGCACGCTTCTCATCATCCTCAGTTATAACAGAATCTTTTTTTAATTTCTTATACTGATCAATAGCATCACGACGAATTGAACGAACCGCAACCTTTGCATCTTCAGCATATTTTTTTACTTGTTTTGTAAGTTCTATACGTCTTTCTTCATTAAGCTCAGGGAAAATAAGACGAATAACCTTACCATCAGTATTGGGATTGATTCCGAGATCTGACATTTGAATAGCTTTACAAATAGGATTAACCATAGAAGCATCCCAGGGTGAGATCATTAAAATTCGGGGTTCAGGCACAGAAACGTTCGCAACCTGAACTATTGGTGACATTGTTCCATAATACTCAACAAGAACCTTATCAAGAACCTTGGGATTAGCTCTACCTGCGCGGATTGAGCCTAAATTTTCTTTAAGAACACTAAGAGTTTTGGACATTTTGTCCTCACTAAGCATTTCAGTTTCCATTACAAATTCATTTGCCATAAAAAAGTACCTCCAATAAATTATATTTTTTCCTTATATATATAATACCAAATAATTAACTTTTTTTCAAGAAAAAAAGATGCATTTTAGCATCTTTTTTATATAAAAAATGTTTAATTATAAAAAACAGTATCAATATCGTTTTTTACAACGGTTCCAAGCGCTTCTCCTGCAGAAACTCTGCTTATACTGTCCTTCTCATTTAATGCAAAAACAATTACAGGAATATCATTATCCATACAAATAGCAGTTGCCGCGCTATCCATTACCTGAAGTCTATCCGAAAGAACCTGTTTAAATGGAATAGATTGATATCTTTTAGCTTTTGCATCCTTTCTTGGATCCGCATTATAAACACCGTCTATATTTTTTGCAAGTAAAATTGCATCTGCAGAAATTTCAGCAGCTCGTAAAGCAGCAGCAGTATCAGTTGAAAAGAAAGGACTACCTGTACCACCTGCAAAAATGCAAACATCACCATTAGAAAGATATTCTTTTGCACGTCTTGCCGAAAAGTGTTCAGCAACACTATCCATTTCAATGCTCGTCATAACGTAGCACTTTTTTCCGCACTTTTCAATCGCATCTTTCATTGCTATTGAATTTATTATTGTCGCAAGCATTCCCATATGATCTGCCGCAACACGGTCCATATCATTGCCTTGTCTGCCACGCCATATATTTCCCGCACCAATTACGATGCCAACTTCAACACCGCTTTTTGATAATTCATAAATCTGTTTAGCAACGTGTGAAATAGTGTTAAAATCAAAACCTTTTCCATTGTCACCTAAAGCTTCACCGCTTAATTTTAATAAAACTCTTTTATATGCCATAACAAACCTCCGTACTTAAAAAAAGGAACACTAAAAGTGTTCCTTGAATTTTATATTAGCCCATCTGGCTCATAACTTCTTCAGCGAAGTTATCTTGTCTCTTCTCTAAGCCTTCACCCATTGCATAACGTGTATAACGACGAATAGTGATTTTTTCACCAATCTTAGCAATAGCTTCAGTTACAAGAGATTCGATTGTCTGATCGGGATCAAGCATATACTGCTGTTCCATAAGACAATTTTCTTTATAGAATTTACCGATTCTACCTTCGATGATCTTGTCAACAAAAGCTTCTTTCTTGCCTTCGTTAAGAGCCTGATTGCGGATGATCTCCTTTTCCTTCTCAATAACATCAGCAGGAACTTCATCACGGTTAAGATATGCAGGGTTTGCAGCTGCAATGTGCATAGCAATGTTGTGAACAAGAGCCTTGAAAGCATCTGTCTTAGCAACGAAGTCTGTTTCGCAGTTCACTTCAAGAAGAACGCCGATTTTACCACCCATATGGATGTAGCTATCAACGATACCTTCTGCAGCAATTCTTGACTGCTTTTTAGCAGCAGTAGCAAGACCTTTTTCACGAAGAATCTTTATTGCCTTTTCTTCATCACCATCAGCTTCAACAAGTGCGCGTTTGCAATCCATTAAGCCAACGCCCATTTTAATTCTTAAATCATTAACTGCCTTAGCGGTAATTTCTGCCATTGTAAATTCCTCCTAAATTATGCTTCTGTTGTTTCTTCTACAACATCTTCTGCTTCTTCAACAGCTTCAACAGCTTCTTCAACATCAAAAGCCTCACCGTTGTTTGCTTCGATAACAGCATTTGCCATTGTACCAGCAAGAAGTTTAACTGCACGGATAGCATCATCGTTGCCGGGAATTACATAATCTGCATCATCAGGATCGCAGTTTGTGTCAACAATAGCAACAACAGGAATACCGAGAATCTTTGCTTCATGAATAGCATTTGCTTCTTTGCGAGGATCAACAACAAACATAGCTGCGGGAAGACCGTTCATTTCGCGGATACCGCCAAAGTTTGCATCAAGCTCTTCCTTTTCCTTCATAAGCTTAGCCTGTTCCTTCTTGGGAAGAAGATCCATTGTGCCGTCTTCGATCATCTTTTCGATTTTCTTAAGCTTTTCAATTCTTGAACGGATGGTCTTGAAGTTTGTAAGCATGCCGCCTGCCCATCTCTGATTTACATAGTACATTCCGCAACGTTTTGCTTCTGACTCGATTGATTCCTGAGCCTGCTTCTTTGTACCAACGAAAAGAATTGTGCCGCCTTCTGAAGCTACGTCAAAGATGAATGAATATGCTTCTTCAACCTTTTTAACTGTCTTCTGAAGGTCAAGGATGTAGATGCCGTTACGCTCTGTAAAGATGTAAGGAGCCATTTTGGGGTTCCATCTACGTGTGGGGTGACCGAAGTGTACGCCTGCTTCAAGCAAGCCCTTCATTGAGATAACTGATTTTTCTGACATTTTTTATGTCCTCCTTGTTTTTTTCCTCCTCAAGTACGCTGCAACGTTAACCCATTTTCATAAGGAACAAGCACATTGCCCACTACCTGAGTGTGAATTCTAAAAGATTATAGCATAATACCCTATATTTGGCAAGCGATTTTTTAAAAAATATTATTTATAGTTTCTATAGGCAAACTTATTATTGCTATACTGATAATAGAAATAATTATTCCGACAATTTTTAACGTTTGAGGTTTCTCATTAAAGAATACCATTGAATAGATTGCCGCAAGGACAAGCACTCCTCCATTTTCTACAGGAAATACTATTGCTGTATCTACAAGTGGAATTATCAACGCATTAAAATTTATAGCAAATGCTACAATTAAAACGCAGATCACCAGTGGAAGAATGGCCTTCTTCCCTACTTTGAATGCTTGAATACTTTTGCCTTTTTCCTTATATATAAGTTGAATTAATGCCAAAATTCCCATTACAGCATACGTAATGACAATCATCTCGTTAAGTTCTGTTTCTCTATAGTTACTTTGGATTTTGAGCAAAAGCCCGTAAGTGCCATTTGTAAGAAATAAAATAAAGCAATATATGTAATATGCCCAGGATGTTCCTTTTAATTTTATTTCCTTTAAATTCATCAAAAGAACCGCAAACAGCATTAATGCAATAGCGAAAAACTGATGACCGTATACTGCTTCATTTTCAAAAAATAAAGCTCCATATATTACAGGTATAACTATTCCACCAAACACGATCATTACACTTAAAAACGCATATGAACCTTTTGCACTTGCTTTTATAAGTGATGTATTATAGAAAAACAATGTTAACGCATTAAGAACACCAAGAAAAAATCCAAATAACGATATATCAAAATGAAGCCCGATATACGCTATCGACAAACCGGATGATGATAATTTAATATCAAACATCATGAAAAGCAAAAGAATTATTGGTACAACTATACTTTCAATAACACAAAACACAGAAGATGAAAGCTCACTTTTGCCCGCATATCTTTTGTTAAAGATTGTACAAAAAAGTGTCTGTAGACTGCCCATAACAATAAAAATTGCAATAAATAAAAAAATCATAACCCACCGTAAAAATGCCGATTAAACAAAAATTTAATCGGCAAAAAACATATTATTCTTCAGTTTTTACTTCTTTTTCTTCTTTTTCT
>JAZOMK010000053.1:0-7170 GCA_045653985.1 Clostridia bacterium
GTATCGGTAGCGGTGAACTTCAGCTTGTAAAGGAAATACGTGAAATAGTTTCCCCCAAATGCCTTATCGCATTTACTATGGATCTTCACGCAAATATAACTGAGGAATTAGGCGATTACGTTGATATTGTATGCGGATATAAAACTGCGCCTCATATTGATCAGCCTGAAAGTCAATTAAGGGCGGCAAAGGCTTTAGCGTATTGCCTTAAAAACGGAATAAAACCAACTACTTACGTTAAGAAAATTCCAATGCTTGTTAAGGGCGATACAATGATTACGGCAAATGAACCCTTAAAAACTCTTGAAAAAGAAACGGCAGACCTTGAAGAAAGAGAAGATATTTTTGGCGTAAATATGTTTTTCGGCCATTGCTGGGTAGATGCAATAAATACTTCTGCATCGGTGGTAGTTTCGGCAAAAGATAAAGAAAAAGCAGAAAATATTGCAAAAACTTATGCTGATAAACTATGGCAAACGAGAAAAGAGTATAAATTCTTAATTGAAGCTGAGTCAGCGGAAGAATGTGTGCGCCGTGCTATCGACGGTAAAGAAAAAAGAATTTTTATAACTGACAGCGGTGATAACACTACCGCGGGGGCGGAAGGAAACACTACCGAGCTTTTAAAAATTCTTCTTGAAAAGGAACCGAAAAAGAAAACCTGCGTTGCCGGCATAACTAATAAAGAAATTGTTGAAAAAGGCTTTTTGCTTTCTATAGGTGAAAAAATTGACATAGGTTTCAGCAAAAAGGCAATGATTACTGGAAAAGGAGAAATTCTTGGCTGGGCAAAAGAGATAATAGGCAGAAGCCTGACCGTTACAGTAGGCAATGTTGACGTTATTTTTACGGAGTTAAGGTCAGCTTTCATTGAAAAGGCTAACTTTGATAAAGCAAATGCAGACCTTCTTCAATACGAGATAGTAGTTGTTAAATTGGGATATCTTTTTGAAGAGCTTAAACCTTATGCAGACAGAGAACTTTTTGCACTTACAGACGGTGCAAGTTGCGTTGAACTTTCCCGTCTTAATTTAAAAAATATTATGCGTCCAATGTATCCTTTAGAGGATTTTTCGTGGAAAGCATAAAAATATAAAAGGAGTATGAAAAATGGCTTATTACAACAAACAAGAAACAGAAAAAAGAATTAAAAAGGTTGTTGATCTTCTTAATGAAAGCAACACCGACATTGCTATCATCTATTTTGATGAGCTTAACGTAGCAAATGGCTGGTATCTTACAGGCTGGTGCGGTCAGTTTGAAAAGGGCGCAGTTTTAGTTGGCAGAGATGGAACGACGATGCTTTTAGGCGGTCCTGAAAGCGAACCCTTTGCAAAGCAGGATTCTGCTATTACAGACGTTCGTTGCTTCCCCGTATTTATGGTACCTGATGAAGAATATCCTTTGGCAACAATTATCAGCTTCGCTGATTTGTTCAAGGAGCTTTCAGAAAAATTCCCCATTAAAAAGGTTGGTCTTGTAGGCACTACCGATATGCCTTATGCCGTTCACAGAGATTTAGTTAAAGGTTTTGAAGGTTGCGAAATCGTTGACCTTACCGATGATTATCTTAAGTTCAGATATATCAAGAGTGACTGGGAAGTTGAACAGGCAAGACAAGCAACCGTTCTTGCTTGCAAAGCTTATAAAGCAATGGCTGAAAAGGTTAAGGCAGGAAATAAGGAATATGAAGTTGCTGCAGCAGGCGAAACGGTTTGCCGTGAAAACGGTGCAGACAGCTTTGCCTACAGAACTATCGTAGGTAGCGGTATTCGTTCAAATGCAGTTGTACCTACCGCAACAAATAAGGTTATGGAAAACGGCGAAATGGTTATGCTTGGTATTGCACCGAGAATTAACGGCTATGCAGGTACGTTTGGTCATACAGTTCCCGTAAGCGGTGAATATACACCTGAACAGAGAAAATGCCTTATTGATATGATCGAAGTTATGAAGGTTACAAAGAGTATGCTTAAAATCGGTAAGTCAGGCAGAGAAATTGATGCTGAAGGCAGAAAACTCTATGAAAAAGGCGGATATCTTAAATATCTCGTATGCCCATTTGCACATACAATGGGACTTATGGAAGCCGAAGCGCCATTTTTTGGACCTAACAGTGATGACGTGCTTGAAAAAAATATGATTGTTAACGTTGACGTATCATTCTTTGGTCATCCCACACTTAACGGTCTTCGCGTTGAAACATGCTACGTTATTACAGAAAACGGCGCAGAGCCTCTTTGCCCCGAATTTGAAGAAGAACTTTTAAATTACGTTAAATAAAAAGGAGAAATGAAAAATGAACGGAAAAAAGAATTGGGTCTTCTGTGACGGCGACCTTCCTCCGCACGGTGATAACCCTGATTTCCTCGGTCACGAGGCACTTATGATTACTAACGTTGGTAAGAAGGATGCAAAAATTCGCATCAAAGTTCTTTTTGAAGATAAAGAGCCTTACGATAAAATTACCATCGACCTTCCGGCAGAAAGAACAACTTGCCTCCGCCTTGATTATCCCATCGGAAAGGAAAAATATCAAATTCCTTTTGGTCAGTATGCGCTTCATATTAAGTCAAATACACCTATCTGTGCTTGCTTCGGAAGACTTGATGTAAGACAGTCAAATATGGCTTATTACTCGCTTTCAGGATATTCATTCTAAAAACGGTGTATGACAGTTATAAAACTTAATAAAGATATGCATTGGGGCTGTCTCACTAATTAAGTGAGGCAGCCCCTTTACCTATCCTCTTGCGTAATTCTTCATACAATCCGTCTGCAAACTCATAAGTGCTTCACCAAACCTCTGGAAGTGGACGATTTCGCGTTCTCTCAAAAGGGCAAGAGGTTCGATTACGCTTTTATCCGGGGTTAAATTCATAAGACGTTCGTATGCGGCACGCGCTTTCTGTTCGGCCGCCATATTGTTGGAAAGGTTGGCAATAGGATCATCAAGAACCTGAATATACCCCGCATTCCAAGCTTCCCCTGACGGACTTGATTGGAACACACCCTTACCGCGTGTGGCATAATAATCACCAAGTCCAGCCTCGCGCATTTCCTCAGCCGTTGCATCTTTTGTAAGCTGATAAATCATTGTACCCAACATTTCCCAATGGGCAAGTTCTTCCGTGCCAATATCATTTAATAAAGCCTTTGTTTCAGGTGTTGGCATGGTATAGCGCTGTGCAAGATACTGTTGTGATGCGGAAAGTTCCGAATCAGGGCCGCCATACTGTGCAAAAAGGAATTTCGCCATCTGCAAATCCTTTGATTTTATATTAACGGGAAACTGCAATTTCTTTTCATAAATCCACATAACAAAACCTCCTTAATTTTCCCAGGGCCACGGTGAATTTACCCAGGAAAAACTTTTTCCTGCAGGACACGTGCCAAAATTCATTAGAGGTCCATATTCCGAAGCATATTCTGCCCGCAGCTGTGCCAATTCATCAGAATATCTGTTATAAAGTTCAAGTGCCTGAGCACAATCGGGATGTGTATCAAGATAAAGATTAAGTTCAACCAACGTAAAACTTAATTCCTGAATTTTCTTTTTTAATTCCATAAGTTTCCTCCTTTATAAGGCTCGTAAAGTTCATTCCAGATAGTGCCCATTTTCAAGCCTTTTTCAAGAGAAACGGGCGTTGAAAAGCTTTGAACAGGCACGTACGCCCTACCCAGAGGAAGCCCATTCAACACGCGCATTTGATCGTCTTTAATACAAACTTGTTGCATTGAGAAATACCTCACATAAAAAAATATCAGCAGAAAAATTCCTGCTGATATATGATATGATAAAGTTTAGTTTTTGGTTAAAAGTTCTGCTATTAAAACCCTTCCAGAAGTTCTTGTATATCCTCATCCTCAAGAAGTTCGTCACTTAAAAGTTCAAAATCAATAGCACTAACTTCTATCAGGCGCATCGCCAATTTTTTGTCTATCTCCAGCGTATCCTCGGCACATTCATATATCGAACCGATTTTGCGGATAAATTCATCATCTTCAAGCAACTCATCAGGGATATATGAACCGTCAAACCTATAGATAAATTCAAATTCTTCGCTATAATCTATTTGTATGTTATACACAAAAGCACGTAAAATTTCAATATCGCTTTTAAGCGCTTTAGGCAACTCGTCATAGGCCCACGGGCTGCCGTAAGCCTTCATTGCCGCTAATGCTATTTCCCTATCATCTTTAAGACTATCGGAAATACATTCATATGCGTATGCCCTTGTTCCAACAATTTTCAACATCGCATCCTTATCACTAAAAACTTCTTCAGGCACGTAAATAAGAATGTCGCCATCACGTTCAAGGATATCAACAATTAAGTCAACATCACTTCGCATTTCATCGGGAAGATACTGAAAAGCATCGCAACTATTGCCAAGTAAATTTTCTACTATTTCCACATCACCCAAGAACTCCTCAGGTATAAGCTCAGCTTTACATCTCTTTGATGCTTCTAAAAGAATGTTACGATTATTCTGCAAATTTTTTGAAGCAAACTCAAGGGCATTACCATTTTCTTTTATTGCAAGAATAACCAATTCATAATCATCACGTAACCGTGCCGATGCAAACTGCAGTGCTATACCATCCTTTTTTACAGCAAGCATAACGGTTTCATAATCATCACGCAAACGTGCTGATGCAAACTGCAGCGCCATTCCCTTCTTTTTTACTGCAATACGTACAAGCTCATCATCATCCTGATATTCAGGATAATTTTCAAGTTCCATAGGATGCGCTTTCAATGTATCAACTATAATATATCTTTCCATGTTATATCACCTTTAATCAAGAGCCGAAATTGCGAATTTTGCAATATCAGTATTATCAACTGTTGTGTTATTAAAATACTCCGAGCCATAGCCTACAGCAAAAGTTCTTACGTCTACCCCCGTATGATTAGTGGTTGTAAACAGACTTTCATCAAGCTTAAATTCGCCTTCAGGCAACTGCACGCCACCTGTTTCATGGTCAGAAGTAATTATAAGCAATGTATCAGGATTTTCTTCCATAAATTTAAGAACGGTAGCAACTGCGCGGTCAAAGGTAACAACCGCATTAACCTTGCCGTTTATGCTGTTGCTGTGGCCTGCCTTGTCCGTTCCTGCATTTTCAATCATTAAGAAGAATCCGTTTTCATCATTTTTAAGACGGTTAAGGGCGATTTCGGTGCAATATGCAAGGGTATTATTGGGTTCTCTTGTGATATTTTCCTCAAAGACACCTAAGAAAGGCTTTTCGCATTTAATATCCTGGTCAAGGGTGTATTTAAAACCGGAGAAATCAAAAGAGAAAAGAAACTCAGCAAAATTGGTTGCTGCCATTGTTTCCTTGCCCTGCCCTATTAAAACATCAGGCTTAAATTCAACAAAGGATTTTGCAATTTCAGCGCTGTTATTTCTTGAAATATTATGTACCGTAAATGCTGATGGTGTTGCACCAACAATGCTGTCATTGGTAACGATGCCTACTTTTTTGCCTTTTTCCCTTGCCATTTCCGAGATATTTTTAAGAACCTCGCCACTTGATGACATTCCAACGTAACCGTTATTGGTTTTATATCCCGTTGCAAGTGCCGTTGCTGATGCAGCAGAGTCAGTTACACTTGAATTTTTTGAGTGTGTTGTAGCATAGCCTGTGTTTGGTATCTGGTTTAATACAAGTCCAAACTCGAAGCATCCGTTATTGTTTGTTTCAGCCAGGATAATATCGTTTGCACCCATGCCATCGCCAATCATAACGATAATATTTTTAGGTTTAACATAATTCATTGATACGATTTTGTCAACCTGAGCCTTTGTTATAACGATATCGCCCTCAGTATACCATATGGGCCATTCAGGGTCAACTGCGCCGCAACCTTCCCTTATACATACGCCTTTTTCAAACTGATGTCCAAGTGCCGCTTCCGCGCCTACATCATTACACTTTGTGCAGGTTGCAGGCTGTTCGCAAGTTGCCGCGGTAAATTGATGCTCACAAACTGCTGTTTCGGTTGTTTCTGATGCGCACGCAGTAAACAAAAGTAATACCACGCAAAAAAGTGATAAAATCTTTTTCATAAATAATCTCCCTTTCTTTTACAAAAATCATTTTTTCCATTGTATCATACTAACATACGCATGTCAACAAAAAGGAGTTTTGACAAATATTAAGCAAACCACCGACAGTTTTGTCGGTGGTTTGCTAATTTTAATAATGCTTAAATTGTTTTAAAATAGAATTTTCTCAGTCAACAAACACTTCAACTTTTACTAATCCTTCTTTAGCTTTATTTCTCCAAAATGGTCGACTTTGAATGTTTTTCTTCAAATTAGAATCAGCATCAAAAGAATATACATTCCACGGTGATGTTATTTTTTTACCGGATTCATAAATCAAATCAAAATGTGCTTTTTTTCTTGCCAATAATTCATTTTTAAATTGTGTTTCATCTGCAGGATAAAATATCAAAGCCGGAAGCTTACTTGACTTTTTCCTTTTAATTGTTGTAGCCGTTGCAACTGAACCAGTAACAGGTACTATGGGTTTGATACCGTTTTTTCTCAATTCTTCTAAAGAGTTTGCAATAACTCTTTCTTGTTCTGCTCTAACCGCGTCGTAATGCGCTTGCATTAACGGTCCTGCTACCACACAAATTTGGGTTGGATCATATCCACATCTTTTTTGGAAATCTTCAATCTTTTTCAAGCGTGCCATTCGTGTTGCTTTATCCACACCACGTTTGCGCCAAAAATCCGAATCTTCTTCAAAAAATGTTTTTATATCCAATCCTTTCTTTGCGCTGTTCGCTTCTTTATCAACAATAATAAGGTTTCCTTTTACGTTCAAACCACACCACTCTTTATTTTGCGGATAAATGTGATCTGTTGCATAAGTACCATCTTTAGCTAATACAGATGCTTTTAAGTCGCGTCCTGTATAAGGGCATTTCCACTCAAACTCAACCTCCATTGTATCAAACATTTCTTGTTCAGTAATACCGCCGTAAAGTTTTTTACTGAGTTCGGTTAAGATATTTCTCACAGATTGATTGGAAACATCTCCGAAAGCAACACCTTTAGCAACTTTTGTTAATAACTTCATAAAATCATCCTCCAAATACTATTTTTAATCATCCAACACACCGGTATGATCAACAACTACACCATC
>JAZOMK010000054.1:0-3037 GCA_045653985.1 Clostridia bacterium
TGCTTTAGGCGGGCAGATGGGTATAAGTGCCGATAAATGCGCTATCCAGATTAAAATGCTTAATACAAGTAAAGGCCCTGCAGTATATTCATTGCGCTCGCAGGCTGATAAAATGGAATATCAGCTTTATATGCGCTCGGTTGTTGAAAATCAGGAAAATTTAACCGTTCTTCAGGATGAAGCGGCAGATATTTTAACTGAAGATGGCACCGTTACAGGTCTTATAACGGCAATAGGCGCACAGTATAAAATAAAAGCGCTTGTAATTGCAACGGGTGTTTATATGAAAAGCCGTATTATTACAGGTGAGTGGGAACGGGATTGCGGCCCTTCAGGCTTTGTAAATTCCCGCTTTTTAACTGATGCTTTAAGAAAGCTTGAAATTCCGATTCAGCGCTTTAAAACGGGTACACCTGCAAGAATCGCAGGGGATACTGTTGATTTTTCCAAAATGGAAATCCAGAATGGTGATGACGTACCTTACAGTTTTTCTTATATGACCGAGGGTGAAGTTCAATCACCGGTGCCTTGCTATCTTACATATACCAATGAAGCAACGCATAAAATAATATTGGATAATATACACCGTTCACCGATGTACAGCGGTAATATAAAGGGTACGGGTACACGTTATTGCCCAAGTATTGAAGATAAAATAATGCGATTTGCTGATAAGGAAAGACATCAGCTTTTTATTGAACCTGAAGGACTTTATACTAACGAAATGTACCTTCAAGGCTTATCATCAAGCCTTCCTGCAGAAGTTCAGCGCGATATGATTCACACCATAAAAGGCCTTGAAAATGCGCAGATGGTTCGCCCCGGATATGCCATTGAGTATGATTGTATTGATCCTCTCAGCTTATATCCCACGCTTCAAGTAAAAACGGTTAAAGGTCTTTATTGCGCAGGGCAGATAAACGGCTCATCAGGCTATGAAGAGGCTGCAGCACAAGGTCTTTTGGCAGGTATCAACGCATCGCTGTATGTTAAAGGCGAAGAACCGCTTATTTTATCTCGTTCAGAAAGTTATATCGGTGTGCTTGTTGATGATTTAACTGTAAAAGGTACAAATGAACCTTATCGTATGATGACTTCACGTGCTGAATTCCGTTTAAGTTTAAGACAAGACAATGCTGATATGCGCTTAACCGAAATAGGCAGACGTGTTGGCTTGGTAAGCGATGAAAGATACGAAGCCTTCTTAAAGAAAATAGAAGGGCAAAAAGAAGCCTTTGAGGTGCTTAAAAAGACTAAGCCAACCTATGAAGAAACAAAGCGCATTTATAAAGAAAAGGGACTTGAAGAGCCTATAGGCCCCGTAAGCTGCCTTGATATGTTAAGAAGAAAAGAGTTTTCATATTTCGAATTAAAGGAATATTTTAATCTTCCCGATATAACACGCGCGCAGGCAATGACGGTTGAAACCGATATTAAGTATGATGGCTATTTAAAAAAGCAGGAAACACAGATAAAAGAAATGCAGAAGCTTGAAAAGAAAATGCTTCCTGAAAACTTTGATTATTCCAAAATATCAGGCTTACGTCTTGAAGCAAGGCAGAAATTAACAAAACTTCAACCTGCATCAATAGGTCAGGCAAGCCGTATAAGCGGTGTTTCACCTGCTGATATTGCCGTACTTCTTGTTGCGCTTGAAAAAGGTGAAATAAATGGATAAACAATATATTGTTGAAGCTTTTTCCAAAAATAATATTGCAATAAGCGAAAAACAAGCTGAACAATTTGAGGTTTATTGCGACTTTTTGCTTGAGTATAATGAAAAAGTAAATTTAACCGCAGTAACCGATGAAAAAGAAGTAATTGAAAAACATTTTATTGATAGCGTTAAAGGTGCATCTCTTATAAAAGAAAATGCCCTTTGCGCAGATATCGGCACAGGTGCAGGCTTTCCGGGCGTGCCCCTTGCAATTATGCGCCCTGATATAAACGTTTGCCTTATTGATGCTTTAAATAAAAGGCTTGTATTTTTAAATGAGTTAAAGGAAAAAATCGGTCTTACAAACGTGTATACCGTTCATGGCAGAAGCGAAGATTTAGGCAAGGGCGATATGCGCCATAAGTTTGATTATGCCTTCTCACGTGCTGTTGCAAGAATGAGCGTACTTCTTGAGTACGATCTTCCTTTTGTTAAAAAAGGCGGATATATGCTTGCGTGGAAAGGCCCGCAAGTTTTTGATGAAATAAAAGAAGGCGAAAATGCCCTTAAAATCTTAGGCGGCACAGTTGAAAATATTTATAATGCCGATATGGTTGAAAACGAACATTATATTGCCGTAATCAAAAAAATAAAAGATACTTCGCCCAAATATCCCAGACAGGCAGGCATGATTAAAAAGAAGCCTTTATAATAATGGGTTGACTTTATAGTAATGTTTTGGTAAAATAATGGAACAATAAGTAATTGAGAGGTTTTAATAATGATTTTTACGTTAGGTACAACTGATGTACGTACAAAAACATATAGCAATCTTGAATCTTTGGAAAGAGATCTTGTTTTATGCGAAGCAGGCAGTATTTTTGCAGGACAGAAAAAGGGTTCTGAAAATGCTTGGTATATGATAGCCGTTACCGATCACGAAACAGGCGATTATTTCGGTATCGGTGTGTTATGTGCAACAAATAAAGATCCTCACGTTCTTGCAACTGAAAACAATATGCTTTTTATCGGTGCTGATAATTTTGTTATTGTGTTTGATATTATCCAGAAAACTGTCCGCACAATAATTCCTATGCCCAGCGAATTTGTTGATTTCTTCTATCTTGCTGATCGCGGCATGATTTTTATGGTGCATAAAAAAGGTGTATTTGTAAAGGATGACGAAGCTATGGATATCTGGCGTGTTTCACGCGGTGATATGAGTGGCTATTCTTTAGAAAAAAATCTTTTTGTTATGGAACTTGCCGATGGCAGACGCGAAGCTTATAAGATTTCAAATGGTAAAGAAGTTAATATCAGATAAAATATAAAACAGTCAATTTTTAACCGACTCCCCAAAAAGTTAGACCAAAAATCTAA
>JAZOMK010000055.1:0-3931 GCA_045653985.1 Clostridia bacterium
CTGTCTGTGCATCGAAGTTGTTTTGAGCTATTACTGAAGAGCAAGAGCCATTTTCAATATAAGAAATTTCCACTTTTTTATGAAAATGAGATGGATAATTGGTATAGCCGTTAGTGGTTACTATGTTTTTAGTAAGAGTATCTTGAATAGACTCATAATAAGATGTTTTTAACATAAAGCGCTCCAATGTCAATTTATGATAATACTATAATGTTTTTTAATCCTTTTGTCAAGGAAATTGTGTTGAGTCAAATTATGAAAAGTCAAATTATTTATAAAAAGTCATAAAATAAAAATTTATTATAAAAAATTTAAGGAGAAAATTATGAAAAAAAAGCTAAGTATTTTATTTGCGTGTTTAATCGCTGCTTTGTGCGTAGGGTGTAATGAACAACCCGTACCTGAAAAAGGTGATTTAAACGTGTACACCTTACTTGCAACTGAAAAGTATATGCAAGATGAAGAAATTACTTTTTCACAAAACGATAAAATTTCACTATTTGGTATAAAGAATGAAATTCAATCTGCTCAAATTATGTTTAATAGCAGTGAGAACATAAATTCTTTTGATCTAAAGGTTGGAAATTTAGTAACCGAAGATGGCGCGGTAATTGATGCTAGCAACGTTAACGTGTATGCAGAACGTTATATTGAAGTATATTTACCGTTTATGCAAAATCAAAATTATATCTCTATGGGCGGTTTTTATCCTGATGCCCTTGTTCCTTTGGCAAAGTATAAAATGCGCCGTGAAGATAGGGTAAAAGCAAATGAAAATCAGGCTCTTTGGATTGATGTTTCAATTCCTGCGGATGCTGTTGCCGGTGAATATTCAGGTGAATTTACTTTAGTTGCAAACGATACGGAAAAATCAATTGAAGTTTCTTTAAAGGTATACGATTTAACTATGCCTGAGGAAGTTCATTCACCTTCACATTTTGCAATTTGGTACGAACAAATTGCTTTTGGCGAAGGCAATAATATGGATTCACAAACTTATCAAAGATATTACGATTATCTTTTAACTAAGCGTTTATGTAGTGCAAAACTTACACCTGCAGAAACAAAAGATGCAAATTCTTTTTTAGCAGCCATTGAAAAGGCAGCACAAAATCCTAAAGTTACAAGTTATGAAATTCCTTTATCTGCATTTGGCGTTCAAACTGGTAACGACGCTAAATTAAGACTTTGTCCTGAAAAGCCAGAATCATCTTATACCGAAGCGGATAAAAAAATGATAGCGGAAGCGTATAATGCTACTTATACAAAACTACTAGAATGCTTTGAATTGATATTAAATAGAAACCTTGAACTTCGTAAAGCAGAAGGAAAAGAAACTATTGACTTGTTTAAAAAAGCATTTATTTATCCTGAAGATGAACCAGCTCTAGCTTCATACAGAATGTGATATTTACGCGTATTTAACGTAATAATGACACAAGCTAAAAAAGCAATTCTTAACAAATACGCTACTGTTTTTGCTGAAAATACAGATTTAATGGAAAGCTTTAAATCGTTTTATGCTATTTGCCCAAGCAACTATATGGATGATGCACTTTTCGTATCTAAAAACGAAGATGGTACACCTAACTATGATAAAGGCGATGGACTTATGTTCTGGTGTCCCGAAATGTATCGTTTTAACGATGAAACTTTCCGTAATACCGCATTAGAACGTTTGGAATTAGGTGAAAAACTTTGGTGGTATTTATGTGTTTCTAATTCTCCACGTCCTAGTTATTATGTTGAATCTCTTCCAGTTAATATACGTATGCAAAGCTGGATGCAATATGATTATTCAGTTGCTGGAATATTATATTGGCAGATATGTCATTTTGGTGGTCCTGTATTAGAAACCGGTTCTAGCGTTTGGGAAGATTTAAATTATGATGGTTATGGTGGTGGTGAAGGTATTTTAGTTTACCCCGGTGAACGTTATGGAATGAAAGATCCCATTAGTTCTTGGAGACTTGAACAAATTCGTTTAGGTCAACAAGATTATGAACTTTTCTATTTATTAAATTCTTATTTAGTTGCAAGTGATTCAGAAATTACGGCTAGAGAAGTTATAAGTGCATTAGGTAGCACGATGTATACGGGAACTACTGTTGATTTAGAAAACGGAACGTCTCAAACTTTGGAAAATGCAAGACTTGCTGTATTGGAAATATTAGAAAAGTTCCAATTAGGTGATAATAATGGTGCGTTAACCCTTATTAACAGCATCGTTAAATAAATAAAATATTAGGAGATATCCAATGAAGAAAATCGTTAAAAAATTTATAGCGTTATTTTTAGCTATTGTATGTTGCGTTGGTATAGTCGCTTGTAATGATGATGAAATTACAACAGGTGATTCTGACGGCAAGGTTATAGAAATTAAAGGCGTTATTGCCGGTTATGACGTGCAATGGCTTACTGCAATCGTTAATGAATTTAACAAAGTTTATAAAGATGAATATGAAGCGGTTATAACTTTAACAGATACGTCAATTGACGCAGCGAATGAAATTAAACGTCCTAAATATTGTACGACTGATATTTTCTTTGAATATAATATTTTTGATTCCGTACTTCCACTTTCTTATAGTATTTTAAAGAAAAAAGACGTATCTCTTATTGAAGATTTAACAGACGTTTGGAATAGTCCTGCAATAGGTATGGATAAAAAGCCTCAAGGTGCAAACTTAATTGACAGTGTTGACTCTCAAGCTATTATTGGATCTGTTAAATACCATGGAAATATGCAAGGTTTTAACGGTTTATACGGTATTCCTTGGCAAGGTGGTTCAGAAGGCGTGTACGTAAATCCTACAGTATTAAAAGAAAGAGGTAATTTTACACTTGACGATTTATTAACAACTGATGATTGGTTAAACGTTCTTTCTACTCTTGCTCCCGATCCTAGTAATCAAAATAATCTTACCGACGTAAAAGGATTTTTCCCCATGGCGTGGTCACAAAATTATACAGCAGGGTATTTTGATAATTTATTCCATATACTTATGGCTCAATATGAAGGAGCAACTTCACATAGTAACTTCGTAGCATTACAGCCTGATACAGGTACGGTAAAAGATAATGGATATAGCGTATATGAAAAGAGAGGTATTTACGAATCTTTAAGCGTTATTGAAAAATTACTTAACAGAGACTGGGCAAATCCTAGCACAACTGCACAAAACCACGTTCAAGCAGAGGCGCTTGTTGCTACAGGAAAAGCAGCTTGTATGATTACTGGTGACTATATGTATAAGGAGCTTGAAAAAGATTACGCTGATTACATGCAAAACGTTATTTCTATCAAGATTCCTGTTATTTCAGCACTTGGTGTTAAATTAAATCTTTGTGGAGCTATGCATAACGTTGGTGATAGTTGTGCCGATTGTAATGCAAAACTTAGGGCAATTGTTAAAGCTGTAGATGGCGAAGTTGATACCGATGAACAAATCGCTTCAGCTCAAGGTGTTTCAGCTGACAAAGTAAAAACTATTCGTGAAGCGCGTGGTTATTATGTTGCAAACAATGGTTCAGTTCAGGCGTTTATTCCTTCGTATTCAGATGCTAAAGTAGGGGCAAAATTATTCCTTCGCTTTATGTTTTCAGATGAAATGATGAAACTTTATAGAGAATATACCTACGTTGATTTGCCCTTTAAGTATACGAATAAACCTGAAACTGATAATAGAGATTTTATGCAAGCAATGTATGAGATAAAGAGTAGATCCAATTCTCGTTCAATTCAAGGTTTTATATATTCTAATTTACGTGCTCAAATTCCTACTTATCCAAAACAGAATACAGTAGTTGCAACTTTCCAAGGATTATCTTATTCACATCAATATGGTACGCCTTTATATACTGCACAGGGAATTTATAATGATAATATAGAATACGTAAAGGTTAAGTGGACAACTTATTTACAAGCAGC
>JAZOMK010000056.1:0-7355 GCA_045653985.1 Clostridia bacterium
GTCTGAGCTTGGAAAAAAGCGTATGGATAAGTCGGTTAAAATTCTTGACAGAGCGGACCTTGTTCTTTTGGTTCAGGATGTGCGAGAAGATAAGGATGTTTATGATTTTGGAGAAATTCCCGTAATTACTGTTTACACAAAGGCAGACCTTGCTGATGAAAATATAGTTAACCGTAATGAATTGCCTCTTGAATGTAGTGTTAGTGTTAAAGTTAAAGCTGCTACACCTATTAGCATAGTTACTAACCTTGATAACACTTCAAATGTTGAGAAAAAAGCAGGCGAAGAACTTATTTTATCTATTGAAACTGCTGGTACTGTACAATCATACCAGTGGTATATGAAAGCTGAAGGTGCTGAGGAAGGAACTCCTATTAAAAAGGAAACTAAGGCTACATTCAGAGTAGGCGCACTTAGTCTTGACCATTCAGCATCATATTATTGTGTTATAACCGGTAAAGATGGAAGCGAAATTAAAACCAATGAAATTGTAGTAAAAGTATCTGAAAAAACCTTCTTTGAGAAATTACATAAAACATTCATTGAGCAAAATGGTTTAAATGATATTTTAAGTGGTTTAGGAAATACTCTTTTAATTACTGCAGGTGCGTTAGTTCTTGGTGTAATTATTGGTGTAATTATTGCTATTGCAAAATATTTTTCAGAGGATGTTCCTGCTTTAAAACCTATTTCGTGGATTTGTGATATCTACGTAACTGTTATCAGAGGTATTCCCGTAACGGTTCTTTTGATTATTACGTTCTTTATCATAATGTCAACGGTTCAGAATGGCTTAATTCCTGCTATAATCACATTTGGTATTAACTCAGGTGCATATATGGCTGAGATTATCAGAAGTGGTATCAATGCAGTTGATAAAGGACAAATGGAAGCCGGCAGAAGTTTGGGTTTAACAAAAATGCAGGCTATGTTCAAAATTATATTACCTCAGGCTGTAAGATATATTCTTCCTGCGATAGGTAATGAATTTATTGCTCTCTTAAAGGAAACGTCGGTAGCAGGTTACGTTGCTGTTGAAGACCTCACAAGAATGGGTAATATTGTAAGTGCACATACGTATGACGTTATGAATCCTCGTTTGCTTGTTGCACTAATTTATCTTGTACTTGTTGTTATGCTTTCACAGGCTCTTAATTTTGTAGAAAGGAGATTGGCAAAGAATGATAAGCGTAAATAATCTTCAAAAGAACTTTGAAGGCGTAGAAGTTCTTAAAGGTATGGATGTTACCATCAATAAGGGCGACGTTGTTTGCGTTATTGGTCCTTCCGGTTCAGGTAAATCAACCTTCCTTCGTTGCCTTAATCTTCTTGAAAAACCTACCGGAGGTAATATCATTTTTGAAGGTGAAGATCTTACCGATAAAAAAGTTGATATAAATAAGCATAGACAAAAAATGGGCATGGTTTTCCAGCAGTTTAATCTTTTCCCACATATGAGTGTGCTTGAAAATCTTACTTGCGCACCTGTTATGCTTAAAAAAGTTTCAAAAGCAGAGGCAAAAGAAAAAGCAATGGAGCTTTTAGCACGTGTTGGTCTTGCTGATAGGGCAGATTCTTATCCTAACCAGCTTTCAGGTGGTCAGAAACAGCGCGTTGCTATTGTTCGCGCGCTTTGCATGGAGCCTGATGTTATGCTTTTTGACGAACCCACAAGCGCCCTTGACCCTGAAATGGTAGGCGAAGTTCTTGACGTTATGAAAGAACTTGCAAAAGAGGGCATGACGATGGTTGTTGTTACCCATGAAATGGGTTTTGCACGTGAAGTATCAAATCGTGTATTATTCCTTGATGATGGTCGTATTGCTGAGGAAGGTACACCACAGCAGATATTTAACGAGCCTAAGTGTGAGAGACTTAAGACTTTTCTTGCGAAAGTTCTCTAATAAAGGAGCTTTACTATGAATATTAAAGGTAAAAGTTTTTTAAAACTTCTTGATTTTACACCCGAAGAAATCAATGGTTTAATTGATTATGCGATAGAACTTAAAAAACAGAAAAAAACCGGAATCCCTCATAAAATTTGTGAAGGAAAAAGCATCCCCCTTGTTTTTGAAAAAACTAGCACCCGTACACGCTGCGCTTTTGAAGTAGCCGCGGCTGACTTGGGTATGCACCCGACTTACCTCGATCCCAGTGGTTCACAAATTGGTAAAAAGGAATCTATTGCCGATACTGCAAGGGTTTTGGGTAGAATGTATGATGGCATTGAATATCGCGGCTTCGGACAGGAAATTGTTGAAGAACTTGCAAAATATGCAGGTGTTCCCGTTTGGAATGGTCTTACCAATGAATTTCATCCTACACAGATTTTAGCTGATTTTATGACAATTAAGGAACATTTTGGAAGCCTTGAAAATATCAAACTCGTTTATATGGGCGATGCAAGATATAATATGGGTAATTCATTGATGGTCGGTTGCGCTAAAATGGGTATGCACTTTGTTGCTTGTACAAATAAAAAGTATTTCCCCGATGAAAATCTTGTAAATACATGTAAAGAAATTGCAAAAGAAACCGGCGCTGTTCTTGAATTTATTGAAGATGCAAAGGTTGCAACAAAGGATGCAAGTGTAATTTATACTGATGTATGGGTTTCAATGGGTGAGCCTGATGAAGTATGGGAAGAACGTATCAACGAACTTATGCCATATCAGGTAAATGCTGAAATTATGAAAAATGCAGGCCCTCAATGCAAGTTTATGCATTGTCTTCCTGCCTTCCATGATCTTAATACTACTATCGGTAAAACAATCAACCAAAAGTTTGGCATTGATTGCATGGAAGTTACCAATGATGTTTTTGAAAGCGAAGCGTCAATCGTATTTGATGAAGCTGAAAACCGTATGCACACAATTAAAGCTGTTATGGCATCTACTTTATAAAAAAATTGGCTATCAAAGGATAGCCAATTTTTTAATGCCTTGTATCGTCTTTAAAACATTCGCAAAATCTTCCTGCAAAAGCGGCGGGTTCGTTTGCTTTGTATAGCTGTGAAATATCACCGATTCCTGACGCTCTGAATGATGCAAAACCATCTTCACGTTCTTCTGTGAAGAATGTGGTTACTGATGAAGGTGGGGTAAAGACGTGTTGCCATATAGTATATGGCGAACAATTCATTAAATGCGATAAAAGCACACTTATAAGCCCGTAATGACAAGTAAAAACTAATGTGTCATGATTTGAGTTTGTAACTTTGTAATTAAATTTCTCTCTTGTATAGCCATGTTCTGCAAGAACTTTATCAAATTCATTGCAAACATTTTTATAACTTTCATAAACGTCTGAATTTTTTATAAAATCAACGTTCATCCAGCTTCCTGCATTAAATAAATCAGGATAATTATTTGCAAATGAGGGCAAAAGATCCCAAGCGATTTTTTTATTTTCAAGATAGGGAACAGTTATTTTTGAATAATCAAACTCCCTTAACCAATCGCAATATGTTGCAGTAATATTTTTGGCTTTTAAAGTAGGATCAATAGTCTTCATTGCTCTGCCGAGAACAGAACAGTAAACTTTGTTGATATTTTCCTTCACAAGTTTTTCCTTTAAAAGCTCTGCTTCAATTTTTCCTTTTTCGGTAAGCCCGTCAATGGCGTAGTCCGGATCACCGTGTCTGATGATAAGTAAACGCATAATACACCTCATAAAAAAACAAGGAACGCTTTTTGCGTTCCTCTTTGTTGGTGGAGATAATGGGATTCGAACCCATGACCCCTTGACTGCCAGTCAAGTACTCTAGCCAACTGAGCTATACCCCCAAGCACATATTATATTATACATAATTTTTTTTGTTCGTCAACAACTTTTTGAAAAAAATAGTTTGAGTTTTTTCAATTTTATAGTATAATATGCTTAATATGTTTATTTTTATTCAGGAGGAATATTAAAATGGCAAAAATTAAAATGACTACACCTATCGTTGAGCTTGATGGCGACGAAATGACCAGAGTTCTCTGGCAATGGATTAAGGAACTCCTTATTCTCCCTTATGTTGACCTTAAAAGCGAATATTATGACTTAGGTCTTGAATATCGCGACAAGACTGATGATAAGGTTACTGTTGATGCTGCTGAAGCAATTAAAAAGTATGGTGTTGGCGTTAAGTGTGCAACAATTACGCCTAATGCACAGCGCGTTGAAGAATACAACCTTAAAAAAATGTGGAAAAGTCCTAACGGTACAGTTCGTGCTATCTTAGATGGTACGGTTTTCCGTGAGCCTATCGTTGTTGATGGCATTAAACCCGTTGTATCAAATTGGGAAAAGCCAATAATCATTGCTCGTCATGCTTATGGTGATGTTTATAAAAACGTTGAATTCCGCGTTGAAGAAGGCGAAACTGCAGAACTTGTAATTCGCTCAAAAGATGGTGAGAGAAAGGAAACAATCCTTACCTTTGATAAGAGTGCAGGTGTTGTTCAGGGCCTTCATAATATCGATGCTTCTATTGAAAGCTTTGCACGTTCATGCTTTGAGTACGCATTGGATAAAAAGCAGGATCTTTGGTTTGCAACAAAAGATACTATTTCCAAAACATATGACCACCGTTTTAAAGATATTTTTGCTGAGATTTATGAAAATGAATATAAAGCAAAATTCGAAAACGCAGGCATTGAATATTTCTATACCCTTATAGATGATGCTGTTGCACGTGTTATCCGTTCAAAGGGTGGATATATCTGGGCTTGCAAAAACTATGATGGTGATGTTATGTCAGATATGCTTGCAACTGCTTTCGGCTCACTTGCAATGATGACAAGTGTTCTTGTTTCACCTGATGGAAAGTATGAGTATGAAGCCGCACACGGTACAGTTACAAGGCACTATTATAAGTATCGCGATGGCGAAGAAACAAGCACAAACTCAGTTGCTACTATCTTTGCTTGGACCGGTGGTTTACGTAAGCGCGGCCAGCTTGATAATAATCAGGAACTTGTTGAGTTTGCTGATAAAATGGAAAAAGCAACAATCGCAACTATTGAAAGCGGTATCATGACAAAGGACCTTTATATTCTTTCAACATTAGAAAATAAGGTTGCTGTAAACAGCCGTCAATTCCTTGAAGCAATTAAAAATAAATACGAACAGATGTAAGGAGAAAATAACATGAAACTTAATGAGACTTGGGAAAATATGCAGGAGCTTTGCCAAAGCGAAATGCAGCAGAGAGAACTTTGGAACACATATTATATTCAGGAAACTGAAGCATATAAAATTATTTTAGCTGAAAAGAACTTTTCTTTAAAGGCAACAGCAAAGGAACTTGCTGATAAGTTCGGCATGGAAACTGCAATTCTTGCACCATTCCTTGATGGTATAAATACTTCACTTGAAAAGGAAATTGATGTTAAGGAAGTTGAAGAAGAAACAGAAGTTGAATTAACAATTATCCCTGAAAAACTTTTCTATAATATGCTTAATGCAAAAGCAAAATGGCTTTATGAATTAAAAGAGTGGAATGGTGTTCTTCCTGAAGAAAAACGTACTGAAATTACCCGTGCATGGCGTCAGGAACAGCAGGCAGTAAGTGAAAATACTGTTGGCAGAAATGATCCCTGCCCCTGCGGAAGCGGTAAAAAATATAAAAAATGCTGCGGCAAGTAATTGAGGAATATAATGTCATTTGATAAAAGCAAAATACGAAATTTTTGTATAATTGCCCATATTGACCACGGTAAATCAACTCTTGCAGACCGTTTGATTGATGCAACCGGTACAGTTAGCAATCGTGAAATGCGCGCTCAGCTTCTTGATACCATGGAACTTGAACAGGAACGCGGTATTACAATTAAATCGCAAGCAGTAAGAATGTTTTATACTGCTGACGATGGCGAAGAATATATGCTTAATCTTATTGATACACCGGGCCACGTTGACTTTACTTATGAGGTTGAACGTTCACTTAATGCTTGTGAAGGTGCAATCCTTATTGTTGATGCTACCCAGGGCGTTGAAGCACAAACTTTAGCCAATGTTTACCTTGCAGTAGGGCAGGATTTGGAAATTCTTCCCGTAATAAATAAAATCGACCTTCCCAGCGCTGAACCTGAAAAGGTTGCACAAGAGGTCGAAGATATTATCGGTATTCCTTGTATGGATGCACCCAGAATTTCCGCAAAAGAAGGTATAAATATCCACGAAGTATTAGAAATGATAGTTCGTGATGTTCCACCGCCAAAGGGTGATGATAACGAGCCTTTGCAAGCACTTATTTTTGACTCGGTTTATGATAACTATAAGGGCGCATTAAGTTTTGTGCGTGTTATGAACGGTACGGTTAAAGTTGGCACAAAGATAAGAATGATGCACTCAAACCATACTTTTGACGTTACAGAAGTTGGTGTGTTTACACCCAATTATCGTGAAACTGAAGTGCTTTCTGCAGGTGAAGTAGGTTATATCTCTGCAAGTATTAAAACAGTTAGCGAAACACGTGTAGGTGATACGATAACTGATGATGAAAATCCTGCAAGTTCACCTTTACCTGGCTATAAAAAAATAATGCCTACCGTTTTCTGTGGTATTTATCCTGCTGATGGCAGTGAGTATGATGATCTTCGTGATGCTCTTGAAAAGTTAGGTTTGAACGATGCTTCACTTACTTTTGAGCCTGAAACATCAGCTGCTTTGGGCTATGGCTTTCGTTGTGGTTTCTTAGGTCTCCTTCATATGGAGATTATTCAGGAACGTTTAGAGCGTGAGTTTGATTTTGATTTGGTAACAACAGCACCAAGCGTTATTTATGAGATTACCAAAACTGACGGAACCGAACTTCG
Organism: Clostridia bacterium; assembly: GCA_045653985.1. Classification (GTDB taxonomy): domain Bacteria; phylum Bacillota; class Clostridia; order Christensenellales; family QALW01; genus UMGS1322. The sequence goes on from JAZOMK010000056.1 coordinate 6,804, forward strand.
CATTGACAACCCGGCAAACCTTCCTAAAGTTGATGAAATTAAGGAAATGCGCGAGCCTATTGTTAAGGCGAATATTATGACACCTAAGGACTATATTGGTGCCGTAATGGATCTTTGCATTGAAAAACGTGCTGAGTATATCAATATGCACTATGTTGATGAAAATCGCGCAGTTCTTGAATATCGTATGCCTTTAAACGAAATTATTTATGATTTCTTTAATACTTTAAAATCCCGTACACGCGGCTATGCTTCCTTTGATTATGAGCTTGCCGGCTATCAGCCAAGTGCGTTGGTTAAGCTCGATTTCCTTTTGAATGGCGATATGTGCGATGCTTTATCGGTAATCGTTCATAAGGATAAATCATATGCTCATGGTAGAATGGTTGCAGAAAAGTTAAGAGACGTTATTCCGCGTCAGCTTTTTGAAATTCCTATTCAGGCAGCTATCGGTGGTAAGGTTATTGCTCGTGAAACTGTACGTGCAATGCGTAAGGACGTTTTAGCTAAGTGCTATGGTGGTGATATTACAAGAAAGAAAAAGCTTCTTGA
>JAZOMK010000057.1:0-19812 GCA_045653985.1 Clostridia bacterium
TCTGTGTCAGTTACTTCTGTAACTTCCTTGTCGTTCTTTTTGTCTGACTTCTTATCTTCGTCGCCACAAGCAGCGAAGCAGAACAATACAGCCAAAATTGTAAGTAATGCCAATAACTTTTTCATGTAAAAATACACTCCTAAAAAATATTTGTCGTAAAACGACATGTATTCATTATAGAACTATACGGAACAAATGTCAACAAAAAAATCAAAAATTCTTAAACCGTCAGCCATTCTTTCAGGATGAAACTGCACACCGTATACAGGCAATATTTTATGCTTAATGGCTTCAATAGTACCATCCAATGAAAATGCTGTAGGGATAATACTGTCGCCAAGGTTTTTTACCGCCTGATGATGGCAACTGTTTACGATAAACTCCTTATTATTATAAATAATGGGGTGAAAAATATCGCCATCGTCGCTTTTGTGATTTTCTATGTGTTGATAAAGCGAACCACCAAAAAATACGTTTATAATCTGCATACCGCGACAAATACCTAAGACAGGCTTTTTGAGGGCAACGTATTTTTTTAATAAATCGAATTCATATAAATCAAGATTATAATCAACGTTGCGTGCGCTTGTGTTTTCTTCATTATAAAATGAAGGCGAAATATCGCCGCCACCGCAAAGGATAAGACCGTTTGAAAGGCTATCACCAATTTCAGCACCTGCGTTTTTTACTGCATCCTCATATGTTTTTATACTTCTTGAAAGAAAAATTTTCATACAATCACCGCTTATATTATATGAAAAGAGAAAAATTCTTGACTTTCTTTTGATATTCGGGTAGGATAATAAAAAAGCAAGTCTTTTATATAAGGAATGATGTAAAGTGATAAAAAAAGAAGCATATTTTAAAAGGATAGGATTGCCTGAGAACACAAAAATAGAATATACAAGCGAATTTCTTAAAAAAATACAATATCAGCACGTTATAAATGTGCCATATGAAAATCTTGATATTCTTAATAATCGCCCCATTTCTTTGGAAGCTAACGACCTTTACAACAAAATTATACTTAAAAATCGTGGCGGATATTGTTTTGAAGTAAATGCACTTTTAAAAGCATTTCTTATTGAGCTTGGCTTTAAGGTTACAAGTTATTTTGCCCGCTATTTAAGGGGTGAAAAGACAATTCCCGTCCGTCGCCACCACGTGCTTAAAGTTGAAGCATCTGACGGCACTTTTATAATGGATGTTGGCATTGGGCAGACTGCACCGCGCTATCCTTTGTTATTAAAAGAGGGCGTTATCCAAAATCAGGGCAATGAAACTTATAAGTTTATAAAGGATGCACAGCTTGGCTGGGTTCTTATGGAAGATAATAATGGCCAGTGGGGCAAATATTTCTCCTTTACTGAGGATGTTGCATTGGATATTGACTTTATTCAGCCATCATTTTATTGCGAAAAGCACCCTGATTCACCCTTTAATAAAACCAATATTGTGGCGATTAAAACACCTGATGGCCGCAAAGCCATAAATGACCATGATTTTAAGATTTTTGCAGGCGGTGAACTTACCTACATTGAAGAAAACTGCACCGATGAAAGAATTTTCGAGATATTAAAAGAGCATTTTAAAATAAGATAAGCGCTTCATGAGAAGCACTTTTTTAATAAACATAATGAAATTTATTATCTGTGCTTTTTACTTCTGTGCCGAAAATTTCTTTCAGTAAAGGTAAAGAGCTGATTTCTTCAGGGGTATTGCTTGCAATTACGGTTCCGTTGTTGATTATGGTAATGGCATCTGAAAAATCAAAGGCCAACGGAAAATCGTGCATGATAGTTAAAATGCCTTTGCCGCTATCAGCAAGTTTTTTTAAAAGCTTCATCAAATCAAGCTGATGGGAAATATCAAGGTAGGTTGTAGGTTCATCAAGCAGGATATAATCAGTATCTTGTGCCAGCGCCATGGCAATAAAAGCAGTTTGGCGCATACCTCCTGATAACTCAGACATCGGTTTTTTTGCAAGATGCGTAATACCAACCATATCCATTGCGTTTTTTGCAATTTCGCGGTCGATTTCTTTAAAATGCCTTGGGTATGAAAGATGGGGGAATCTTCCGTAGAGAACCATTTGTTCTACCGTCATATCGGGAATGGTTTTGCCTTGCGCAAGGTAGGAAACCTTTTTGGCAATTTCATTTCTGTTAATTGCTTGCAGGTTTTTTTCGTCAATGGAAATTTCACCGCAGGATAATGGTAAAATACCTAAAATGGATTTAAGCAACGTGCTTTTTCCGCAACCGTTTATACCGATAATACTTGTTAGTTTGCCTTTTTCAAAGGATGCAGAAAGGTTATTAAGAACGGTCTTTCTTCCGTAACCTGTGCTTATGTTTTTAAGTTCAATCATTGTGCTGTCCTCCTTTAACGTTAAGCAATATAAAGATAAAGAAGGGTGCACCGAGAAATGCCATAATAATTCCAACGGGCAACTCAAAGGGCGCAAAAACCACTCTTGCAAGGGTATCACACAAAGAAACAAAGCCTGCACCAAACAGCGCGCAAAGGGGGATAAGATGTTTTGATTCAGTTGCAGCAATTCTTCTTACTGCGTGGGGAACTAACAAGCCAACAAAGGAAAGAAGACCGCAAACGCTTACTGCCGCACCTGCTAAAAGTGCTGATAACAACAGGAATATTACGCGCATAAGGCCGGCGTTAAGCCCAAGACCTTTGGCGGTTTCATCGCCTAAAGTCAATACGTCAAGCTCCTTTGAAAGGGAGAACAAAAGGATAACGGAAACAAGAATCAATATAGCGGCAGGGAAAACTTTTGCGTAGGTCGATGCTGAAAAATCGCCAATCTTAAAATCGGTACTCATTATACTTACTTCAGGTGTAATTGTGGCAATGGTATCTGAAATCGCACCAAGAAAGGCATTAAGCGCCACACCCATAAGAATAACGGTACCTCTTGAAGCACCCCATCTTTTGGCACCTATGCTGACGATGATGACAGTAGCAAAAGCGCCTATAAATGAAAATAATGACGTCTGCCAGCCGCCCATTATACCAAAGGCGGCACAAAGTGTAACTGCAAGACCTGCCCCTGCATTAACACCTATAATGCTTGGCGAAGCAAGGCGGTTTAAAAGCACAGCCTGAATAACTGCGCCTGATACGGCAAGCGCCATACCGCAAAGAACAGAAGCAAGAACTCTTGGTAAGCGAACGTATAAAAGTATTCTTGCATCAGGACTTTCTAAGTTGCCGTTGAAGATGTTTAAAAAATCCAGTTTCGTAGGGCCTATAAGCACGCCTGAAATAAAAGAGAAGATTAACGCTGTGATGGCGATAATATACACCCATGTTATCTTATTTTTTTGTAAGATTTTCATATAGTATTTCATATGATTCTGCCCAGCGCCCGTTAGGCTTCAGATTGAACAACGTTTTATCCATTACGTGCAATCTGCCTTTTTTTACTGCTTCAAGGGTGTTCCAGGCAGGATTCTCCTTAATAAGATTTTCAAAAGATTGTTTTGCCGCGTCAGTATCATTACCCATTGTAACTACAAAAATGTGATAAGGCTCGTCCTTGATAATCGCTTCAATGCTGAGGGTTTCAAGCAAAGCTGAATTGCTGTCGGCAATGTTTATGCAACCCATATCGTAAAGCATTTCGCCTAAAATTGTTCCGCTGCTGCCCTTTGCTTTTACAAAACTTGATGCCGCGCGCAACAAAAGAACCTTTTTTTCGGCAACATCCGTAGTGGTATATTGCTCCTTTATTTTATCAATCTGCGTTTTTATGTTAGTGCCGTTTTTTGTGTAAAGATCTTTTCTTACAGTAATGTCGGTGCAGATATCAAGCATATTAAGAAAATCGTTAAAATTATCAACATCAAAGTAGGCAACGGGTATGTTCATAGATTCTAAAGAATCCTTCATATTTACGTTTGATGCAGTTGATGCACTTGCTATTACAAAGTCGGGGTTGGCTGAAATAAGCAGCTCAAGGCTTGGTGAATGTGCACCGCCAATATTTATGCAGTTTTCTAAAGGTAAATTAAAATCTTCCCAAGCATCCTCGGCTGTAGCACAAAGTGTACCACCTGCAAGCATCCAAACATCAGCAAAACTGCCAAGCAGGGCGGCAACGCGTTGGGGCTTTTTTTGTATGGTTACCTGCCTGCCCAAAGCATCGGTAAAAGTAACGGTATTATTGCTTTCACTTTCAGGCTGATTTTTACAAGCCGTAGCAGAAAAAAGCATTACAAAAATCAAAAAGATTATAATGATATTTTTAAAAGCTTTTGTGATATTCATATATCCTCTTATTTAGAACGTAGTATTGACAAATCATATAAAAAATACTATACTTAGTATATCATGAAAAATGATGCGAGTCAATGGAATCGAGGTAACAAGCAATGCTTACAAACGAACAGGTTATGAGTGTAAAAGGCAGAGGATTTTTAAGAAACAGAGGGACGGATTGTTTTTCAGGCCGCGCTGTAACAGTTGCGGGAATGTTCACGCCTGAAGAATTACGTACAGTTGCTGAATGTGCCGAAAAATTCGGTAACGGTAAGGTGGTTTTTACTTCAAGGCTTGATGCTGAAATTACGGGAATCCCTTTTGATAAAATTCCTGAAGCAGAAGCTTTTATGGCAGAAAAAGGTATGGCATTTGGCGGTACCGGTGCAAAAATTCGACCTGTAACCGCATGCAAAGGCACTACCTGCGTTTATGGTAACATAGATACTGCCGCAATGGCAAAAGTTATATTTGATAAATTTTATATCGGCATGAGTGATGTTAAGCTGCCGCATAAATTTAAAATCGGTGTTGGCGGTTGTCCTAACAGCTGTATGAAGCCAAGCCTTAATGATGTTGGTATTGAAGGTTGCAAAGCATTTACTTTTAACAGTGAATATTGTAAAGGCTGTAATAAGTGCCTTGTTGCTTCAGGTTGCCCATCAAAAGCCGTTTCTGTAATAGATGGCAAAGCGGTGGTTGATGAAAGCAAATGCACCAAGTGCGGTGTGTGCGTTGGTAAATGTCCTTTCGGTGCTGTGCCCAAGGAAGCGGAATCAGTTTGCCGTGTGTTTGTAGGCGGTACGTGGGGAAAAACCCAGCGTATGGGTACACTTCTTAATAAAACTTTTGCTGTTGATGAAGTTCCAACGGTTATTGAAAAGGTATTGCTTTGGTATAAAGAAAACGGCTATGTTAAAGAACGTCTTGGTGCCGCTATTGACAGGCTTGGTGTAGAAAAGCTTGAAGCAGATATTTTAACCAACGATTTAATTGACAGAAAAGAAGAAATTTTATCAAAGCCTTTGCTTGAGAGATAGGACTTTTTATCGTTTTTAATAAATTTTTTCATTTATATATATCATATAAAAAATATTCGTACGTAAAATTATACCCCAAAAGCTAACTGCCTTTGGGGTGTGATTTTATCTCTTTTTATAAACAACAAGTTCGGGGGGACCATTTTCTTCATAGGAACATACAAGTCTTACGACTTGATGACATACAGTTCGCATAGCGAACTGATTACATACGCCTAACGGCGATTACATTCCAATCCTTCGGACTGGATAAAAATAAAGGGACTGTCGAAACAGTCCCTTTATTTTTTGGAGGCGCCACCCGGAATCGAACCGGGGGTGGAGGCTTTGCAGGCCCATGCCTTACCGCTTGGCTATAGCGCCATATGGAGCGATAGACGAGATTCGAACTCGCGACATCCACCTTGGCAAGGTGGCACTCTACCAGCTGAGTTACTACCGCATTATATTGGCGACCCGGATGGGGCTCGAACCCACGACCTCTAGCGTGACAGGCTAGCGCTCTAACCAGCTGAGCTACCGGGCCAATATGTGGTGGGAACAATAGGGCTCGAACCTATGACCCTCTGCTTGTAAGGCAGATGCTCTCCCAGCTGAGCTATGCTCCCACATATTTAATGCCAATGCTTCTTTAAAGCGTAGTTATTATATTATAACACTGAAAATTTGTCAACTGTTTTTTTACGTAACTTTTGATATTTCTTTTTTTAATTTTTTTATTATCTTTTTTTCAAGACGCGAAATATAGGATTGGCTGATATTTAACTTCTCTGCAACCTCTTTTTGGGTAAGTTCTTTTTCGGTATTTATGCCGTAACGCAGAGAAATAATCTCCCTTTCACGTTGGGGAAGTTGGCTGATAAGCTTGCGAAGAACAAGCACGTCATCACGTTCATCCATTTCGCGATAAACGATGTCGGCATCAGTGCCTAAAATATCGGAAAGCAAAAGGGCATTGCCGTCCCAATCAACCTTCAATGGTTCATCAAAGGAAACCTCGTTTTTGATTTTTGAGGTTTTGCGAAGATACATTAAAATTTCGTTTTCAATGCAGCGTGAAGCATATGTAGCAAGGCGGATCTGCTTATCAACGTTATAAGTGTTTACCGCTTTAATTAAACCCATTGCACCGATGCCCGTTAAATCTTCAATGGAAATGCCCGTATTTTCAAATTTTTTTGCAATATATACAACAAGGCGCAAGTTATGCTCAATTAAAAGACTGCGTGCAGAAGCATCACCATTTTTTAAACCCTCCAATGCCTTATCTTCCTCTTCATTAGATAAGGGTGGGGGCAGCGTTTGTGCGCCACCAACATAATATATGTAGTCTTTTATAAAAAGTTTCCTTATTTTTTGTAATAATGCTTCAATCATTTAGATACACTCCTTTAAAAGATCGGGATGCAAAAGGGCATCAAAATTTTTGTGAAATTCATTGTTATACAGCGCGACAACGCATTTTGGGCAAAGGTGCTTATCCATATATGTAACAGATAGATTTTCAGGTATAAAGCCAAACAGCGCACCTTCTTTGCCGACTGATGAATACGGTATAATTAACGGCTTTTCAGGCATTGGCACAAGCGAACTGTTTACAAGGATAACGGGAATATCCTTATAATATAAAGCGTTGCCCGTATCAATAAATGCTGAAATTTCTTTGCCTGATAAATTAAGGGTGCAAAGGTTATCCTCAATATTCTTTTTGCGCATAAAAGGGATAAGCAGGCGATAGGTGCCTACCGAAAGCAATACAGAAGCAAGGGAAATTACAAAAAATGCGTTATCCTCATAAAAAATGCCTTGCTGATAGGGTGCAAAAAATAAATTTAGAATGCCGAAAACTGCTGATGCGCAGGCTGATACGGCAATAAGTGAATATAAAAATGCTTTTACGCTTTTAGGTACGTAACAGAAAAAGCACATACAAGCAAGCACGAGAAAAGTCTGTAAAAATGATGTATTATAAAACATAGGCATAATTACAGCATAAATTGCACCGAAAACCGCCGCAAAAGCAGGATGCTCAGGCTTAATATATGAAATTTTACCGCCTGCTAAAAGCAAAAAATAGTCTATTGCAAAATTTTCAAAAAAGACAAGCTCAATGTATACCGTCATTTTTTATCACCCATAAAGTATTTTAGCAGATGAAGGATTAAAAAATCGTCGGTTTAACGTTGCGAAAAAGAAAAAAATCAGGCGAATTTTGAAAAAGAAAGAAATTTCTCTTTTAATTTTCTTAGTTGTATGATATACTTATTATGGACTTATAATGTTTATAGGAGTGATTATTATGAAACCCATTAAAATTGTTTCAGATTCCACCTGCGATCTTTCAAAAGAAATTATTGAGGAGTTTAATATTTCAATTTTACCTTTGCAGGTAAATTTAGGCGATGAGTCAAGATTCGATTGTGTTGATATTCAGCCTGATGAAATTTATGCCTGGGCAGATAAAAACGGCAAAACACCTACCACAAGCGCACCTGCACCTGATGCGGTTGAAAAGTTCTTAGGTCAGTTCGCTGATGAATATGATATTATCGCTTTTACAATTTCAAGCGAAATGTCATCAACTTATCAGACCTTCTGCAACGTTGCCGCAACCTTTGAAAATGCAAAAATTACTGTTATTGATAGCCGCAATCTTTCAACGGGTATCGGCTTACAGATTGTTACTGCTGCAAACATGATTAAAGCAGGGGCAACTTATGATGAAGTTGTTGCAAAAATCAATGAGATTATCCCCAAGGTACGCGCAGGCTTTATTGTTGAGGACGTTAAGTTCCTTCACAAGGGCGGCAGATGCTCAGCACTTGCGGCATTCGGTGCAACCGCACTTAAACTTCGCCCCACTTTAGCTGTTGTTGACGGCAAAATTAAGGTTGATAAAAAGGTTCGCGGTGATATCCGTTCAGCTACAATGAAGTATGCAAAGGGCCTTGAAGAAATCGTAAATGCTGATGAAGAAATAGTTTTCATCACACATTCAGGCACAACCGATGAAATCGTAAATGATATTTATGAGTACGTTTCAAGCTTAAATATCTTTAAGAAAATTTACATTACCCGCGCAGGCTGTGTAGTTTCATCACACTGTGGCGCAGGTACTTTAGGTGTACTTTTTATTTCCAAGTAATGAGGTGATTTTATGAAGGTTATACTTTTACAGGATGTTAAGGGTTCAGGCAAGAAAAACCAGATTGTTGATGTAAACGATGGTTATGCAAGAAACTTCCTTTTTCCAAGAAAACTTGCTAAAGAAGCAACAAGCACAAACGTAAACGCTGTTGACGTACAAAACAAGGCTGAGGCACACCGTAAGGAAGTGCAGAAGGCCGAGGCTATTGAAAACGCCAAAAAGTTAAGCGAATTGTCAGTAACCGTTATAGGTAAAGGCGGTAACGGCAAAATGTTCGGCTCAATTTCTTCTTCAGACGTTGCTGAAGCCATCAAAGCCCAGCACGGTCTTGAAATTGACAAAAAGAAAATCGACATCCCCACCATGAAAACTGAAGGCGAATATACCGTAACTTTAAAGTTGTTCCCTGAGGTTTCGGCTAAGATGAAGGTTGTTGTTAAAGTCGGATAAATAGCAAGCACAAAAATTCTCCACATTACTGTGTTGTGGCAACCATAAAAGCTCAGTCATTTACGTATCGTGTAAACTCCTTCGCTTTTAGAACACCACGCCTTGTACTGTGGATTTTTTTGCACTTGCCGGTTTGTGGTGATTTCTTGCAGTCAGGAAAATCAATGTTTATACGAAGATGGAATTTATGGGGGTGCAATATGATTTCATTACGAAATTTTACAGATAGAGATAAAAAAGAGTTTCAGCAAAAAGTAAAGGGAACACTTGCTTTAGATGAAATTAAGGAACTGTTTGTAAAATGGAATGAAAAAAGGTTCGAAGGCAAATATTTTGAAATGTTTGCGGTTGTAAAAGACGAGGATATATTAGGAATGGTATCTTTGTATCAACATTCCGAGAGTGTTGTTTCTTGCGGACTTGAAGTATTTGAAGATTATCGCAAACAAGGAGTAGGAAGTCAAGCCATGCTACTTGCTATGAGCATTGCAAAAGACAAAGGGTATAAGGCAATATTACAGCAAGTCAGGGTTGATAATGTTGCAAGCATTACATTAAATAACAAATTAGGTTTTGAAACGGACGGATACGTTTATAAAAACAAAAAAGGAAATGATATTTTTATCTATATAAAAATTTTGTAGTAAAGAATAAAATTAGTGCGTTTTCGGATTGTAGCCAAATTACAATTTTATATCAACAACATACATATAATAATAAAGTTTTTTGCAGCGACATGCGCGGTGCAAAAAACACATTGCACAAGCCAAGTCGTATGCGAAGCATGCACGCAGGCGCGTGAGTCTCAAAAAATATATAAGGGCGAACCGACAAGGTTCGCCCGTTATGTTTTTTGAAGTGTGAAGACTTAGTCTTCACACTCTGTAGGAAAATGAGTTTTCTTTGCAAGGCCTAAACGGTAGGCATCGTTCATATGAACAAAGTCAACGCGGTCAACACAGGGTTCTTCAGGTGAAGTCATAACACCAAAGAAATTTTCGGGGTGATCTTTGCCGAATTTTGTTATGCGGTCAAGGTTAAAGGCGGTAATGCCACAACTGTTATACAAAATATCGTTTTTGAAGGTTTTTTGAATTTCCTCAAGCTGCTTTTGTGCCTGACTTCTGGGATCTCTGCCGTACTCGTTAAAGTCCGGCTGGATATCGCCAGTATAGTAAACGTTAAGGATAACGTCATCAGCAATATTGTTTTTGAAAAGGTAAGGCTCACGAAGGAAATATTCTGCACTCATAATAGGACGTGCACCGTTTTTACGGCAAGCATCAAGCATAATATTAACGTCCTGCCAGAAGTTGATTCTGCCACGTGTTACGATAAAGCCGTAGTGCTTTTGATAATCGTTTGATTCGTCTGCCATACCGATATGGAAGTAGGGGGGATTATCAAAAAGCTCACAAACCTCATCAATAAGATTTTTTACAAGCTCGCGATAAGGGGTAGTGGTAAGCATTCTTGAATAATATTTAAGCCAGATATCGTGTGCGGCAGAAAAGTCAAGCTTTGGAACGGGTGTCATACCAAGTTCACGGATTTTATTAAGCATTTCTTTAAATTCTGCCTTTTCCAATGAGCCTTTAACGGCAAGCTCAGGGCAGGAATCATACTTAATGCCCTCGGCAAGGTCGATAACAACAGTGTTAATGCCCTGCTTAGGTAAAAATTCAATGATTCTGTCCCAAACGTCTCTTTCAAAATAAAGGAAATCTCTTTCGATTTTATCATACTCGTTAAACTTTAAAAGCGAATATTTATCGAACCACATATTGTAACCTAAGTTTATGTTATATGCCCAAATTTTCATAATATTTTCCTCCTATAAACCGGGATAATGTTTATTTTTTGCAGCGTTGAAGATTTTTGCTTCAGCCTTGTGCTTTAAAATGTCAATTTCACGGGTTCTGTACCAGGGTGCGGTCATAAAGCCTTTGATGTTAGGCTGATCCTTTAAGTTAGCAAAGGTTTCATCAAGGTTCATTGTATTTGAGATTGTTGAACCGGTAGGAACCTGATCAAATCCTGCACGCGCATAAACGTAATATGCTTCCATTGCGGCGCGGTTATAATCGGTCATAATCTGCGGGTTTGGCCAGCGGTTATAGTACCAGTTTGAAACAAGCATTTCCTTGGGGATATTTTTAACTGATTCTTCAGGTAAAACCCAAGCACAGCAACCCCACATCCATGGACGTACGCCTTTATCAAGGCAACATTTTGCCATATAGTTTACGTCTTCCCAGAAAAGCTTGTTAGCACGGCAGATGGAAATACCATAAGGTGCTTGCATTTGTAAAACGTTAAATGAAAGGAAAGGATCGTAAACTTCCTCGTCAAGACCTAAATGAAGGTAGGGCGGATTGTCAAAAAGCTCAATGGCTTCGTCAATTAAATCCTTAACCACCTTATAATAGATGGGTGTTGAGCTCATTAAACCATATTCGCCCATCCAGCAGTTGTGGATGGTTGCAAAGTTTAATTTTGGAATAGGCGTCATACCCAAAGAACGGATGCGGTCAAGCTCCTTCTTTAATTTTTCTTTGCTCCAAGCACCCTTAGTTGCAAGCTCGGGGTGGCTTTCATATTGAACACCCTCGCCAAGGTCAATTACAAGTGTGTTAAAGCCTTGTGATGCAATATAATCAACAACCTCTTTCCACGCTTTATCTTCGGTGGGAAGTTCTTTGAATAATTGCAAGCTTGTGTTATCACCGCCGGGCTTTTTCCAAAAGTGTACGCCCAGGTGAATTAAGTAAGACCAAATCATAAAAATCCTCCGTTGTCAAATTTTTTTATTGCGCAACCCATAAGCTTTGCGGCTGCTTTGTGGCTCATAACGTCAATCTCGCGGGAGCGCATCCAAGGTGCCATCATATAGCCTTCAATATTGGGTTGATCTTTTAAAATAAACATTGTGTCTTCAAGGTTGACTGACGGCACGTGCATACAAGTGGGTACTTGCTTAAAGCCGTTTTCAGCAAAAAGGTAATAGCCTTTTATTGCGGCACGGTTATATTCGGTCAAAATCTGCGGGTTAAGCATTTGACGGTAGCACGCATTGGAAATAAGCCAATCCTTTGAAAGATGCTTTATTGTTTCTTCGGGATAAACCCAAATCATACAGCCCCACGTCCAAACATTCATACCGTGCTTTTCTACGCAAGATGCAATATATTTTAAATCTTCCCAGAAAAGAGCGTTGGGGCGGACAACGGTTTGTCCTTGCTTAACCTGCATATCAATATACCAGAAAGACAGGTAAGGGTTGTAGGCTTCTTCATCCATGCCTATGTGGAAATATTCAGGAGTATCAAAAACCTCGCCAACTTCTTTAATTAAATCATCAACCACTTGATAATAGGTTGGGGTTGATACCATTAAAGAATAGTCTTTCATCCATGAATCATGGAGGGTTGAAAAGTTAAGCTTTGGGATAGGTGTTATGCCAAGAGAACGGATATAATCAAGCTCTTTTTTTAAAAAGTCCTTACTCCAAGCGCCTACGGTTGCAAGCTCAGGGTGGCTTTCGTACTGTAACCCTTCGGCTACGTCAATAATTAAAGTATTTACGCCGTTTTGTTGGGCGGCATCAATAATTTCGCGCCAAGCCTTATGCTCGGTTATCATTTTTTCAGCATAAAAGCCTAACGGACCGGGATCGCCTAAAGGCCCTTTCCACATATTACAGCCTAAATGAATTAAATAAGTCCACTTCATTATTTTAAATCCTTTATTGCGTGGCCGAAACATTTTGCTTCAGCCATGAGTTTTAATTTGTCAATTTCACGCGTTCTGAACCAAGGGGCGGTTATAAAGCCTTTAACACCTTTAACGTCTTTAAGCATTGAAACGCAATCCTCTTGGTTAAGAGAAAATTGGTATGTTGAGCAGGTTGGTATCTGCTCAAAACCAAGGTTTGATAAGAAATAGTAGGTATCAAGCCCCGGATGCTGAAAGAATGAATCAAAATTCAAAAGTCTTTCGTACATTGCGTTAGAAACTATATATTCCCTTGAAAGGCGGTTTGTTACGCCTTCACGCATAAACCAACCCATATCGCACCACGTCCAAGCACGAACCTTATTTTTATTACAGCAGGAAAGGTAAAAATCCATATCATGCCAATAGAGTTCGCCCTGGCGCATATGGGTTATGCCGTAAGCGCGCTGATAATTTATTGTGTGGGGAAATTCCTCATCCATGCCGATATGGAACATATCAGGTGTATCAAAAAGTTCGGAAACTTCCGTTATAAGGTCGTCAACCACCTTATAATAAGTGGGGGTTGAAACCATCCTTGAATATTCCTGCAGCCACGCATCATGGGTGGTTGCAAAATTAAGTTTAGGTATTGGGTTTAAACCTATTTTGCGCAGACGGTCAAGCTCGGTTTTTAATTTTTCTTTGCTCCAAGCACCTTTGGTTGCAAGTTCAGGGTGGCTTTCATACTGTAAGCCTTCGCCAATATCAATTACAAGGGTATTTATGCCTTGTTTTGCGATAAAATCAGTAACCTCGCGCCAAACGTTATCCTCGGTTATCATTTTATCGGCATAAAAGCCCAATGAACCACCATCACCATCTTTTTCACGCCAAAAATTTACACCTAAGTGAATTAGATAAGCAGAAATCATTTGTTAATCCTCTCGCTTTGCGATTTTTAAGGCCTCGGTATCGTCTTTTACAACTTTAATTCTTTCAGCAAGGTTGTCTGCTAAAACCTCGCAGAAGGCTTTTCCAAGCGTTTCGGTGCAACCTGTTGATGGATAGCCCGAAAATGCTTTGGGGAAGTTGCCCATCCATGCACCACCAAAGTTAATGCCTTTATTAGCAAAATGGTCAAAACGGTGAATGGAAACGCCTTCCTGATAGAATTTTTCAGGACGGACCAGCTTTGTATCTTGCCCCATTAACATTGCGGTTTCGGAAAAATCGGCATGGCCACCGCCAAACCCGGTTTCGTTTAAGCGTTCAAGAGTTTTAAAGTCTTCTTCGGTTAAATAACTGAAACGCTCTTTTTGCGGCATGATTTTATTATAGAAAGCATCACCGTTGCCAACGATGTTTAAATTAGTCCACATTACTGCATAATCACGCTTTTTGTATAAAACGCTTCTTGAAAAAAGGTTAAGGAGGAATGAGTTTCCACCGTGGCCACTTACAATAAGAATTTTATTAAAGCCGTTGCGGTGAATTTCATCGCAAAGCTCTTCTAAGATTGTTAAAAGCGTCTGCGGCTTTATTGAAATATATCCTCTTAATTGCTTTTTTTGCAAAAGGTCGCGGTCGTTTGAGTGGTTAGGTATAACTTCACCAAGCCAAAAACCTGCGGGGAAAGTAACGGCATATTCTTTCTCGGCAGCAAGGTTTGCAATGTGGTTTGCTGCATAACCGTCGCAACCGACAACAAGATGCTCACCGTGGGTTTCAAGGCAACCTAACGGTATAACACAAACGCCCTTTGATTTTTCAATCGCCTCGTCAAATTCAACAGAGGTAAGGTCTTCCCATTTCATAAAAAATTCTCCTATCAGTCTTCACGTCTTGCTACTTTTAAACATTCGGTATCTTCTTTTAATACCTTTATTCTTTCGGCAAGGCAATCGGAATCAATTTCAGCAAAAGCTCTGCCGATAGTCTGTGTGCAACCTGCAGGCGCAAAACCGCTATATGCTTTTGGAAAATTTGCCGCCCAAGCACCGCCAAAGCTGATGCCCTTTTGTGTTATATGGTCAAAACGATGGTTTGATAAACCTTCCTGATGGAATTTTTCAGGGCGCACGTTTGATTCGCTTACCGCATAATTGTGTGCAACTTCTTTAAGATGACCATGACCGCCACCAAAGTCTGGTTCAGCAAATCTTTCCAAGGTGTTAAAGTCTTCCTCGGTTAAATAATCAAAACGCTCTTTATTATTTAAAATGGCTTCGTAATACTGGTCAGCATGATAGCCTGTTCCGTCATAAGCGAAGGTAACTGCATAATCACGCTTTTTATAAAGCATACTGCGCGCAAAGAAATTAAGCAATGAATTATTGCCACCGTGGCCGTTTACAATAAGAATTTTATCAAAGCCGTTGCGGTAAATTTCATCGCAAAGCTCTTCAAGTATTGTTAAAAGGGTGTGGGGGTTAAGGGAGATATATCCTCTTAATTGCTTTTTCTCTAACATATCTCTGTCGGTTGAATGGTTGGGTATAACCTCGCCCATCCAAAAACCTGTGGGGAATACTACTGCGTACTCCTTTTCAGCCGCAAGGTTTGCAAGATAGTTTACTACGTAGCTGTCACAGCCTACTACGATATGGTCGCCGTGCTTTTCAAGGCAACCTATAGGTAAAAGGCAAACGCCCTTTGATTTTTCAATAGCCTCATCAAATTCAACAGAGGTAAGGTCTTCCCATTTCATACAAAAATACTCCTTTTAATCTTCACGCTTTGCAATTTTTAAACATTCGGTATCTGCCTTTATCACACGTATTTTGTCAGCAAGGTTATCGGAACAAATTTCGCAATAAGCCCTTCCGATGGCTTCGGTACAACCAACGGATGCGTAACCACAATAAGCTTTGGGGTTGTTTGCCGCCCAAGCACCACCAAAGTTGATACCCATATTTGTTATGTGGTCCATGCGGTGGTTGGATTGTGCTTCCTGATAAAATTTTTCGGGGCGTGCAAGCTTTGTATCTTGTCCCATTAAAAATGAAACCTCATGGAATGCCGCATGACCGCCACCAAAGCCGGTTTCGGCAACCCTTTTAAGCGTTTTAAAATCTTCTTCGGTAAGGTCGCTAAAACGTTCCTTCTGTGCTGATATTTTTTCATAGAAGGCATCACCGTTGCCAGTTGTGTTGATATTTGTCCACATTACGCAAAAATCACGCTTTTTGTATAAAATACTCCTTGTAAAGAAATTTAACAATGCGGTGTTGCCGCCGTGGCTGTTTACAATAAGAATTTTATCAAAGCCATTGCGGTGGATTTCCTCACAAAGTTCTTCCAGGATAGTGAAAAGAGTGTGGGGGTTAAGGGAAATATATCCTCTTAACTGCTTCTTTTCAAGCATTTCTCTGTCGTTAGAGTGGTTGGGGATAACTTCGCCAAGCCAATGGCACACGGGGAAAACTACTGTATATTCTTTTTCAGCGGCAAGGTTGGCAATATGGTTTGCTGCATAACCATCACAACCTACTACAAGATGTTCACCGTGTCTTTCCAAACAACCTATCGGTAAAAGACACACGCCTTTTGACTTTTCAATAGCCTCGTCAAATTCAACCGAGGTAAGATCTTCCCACTTCATAGTAAAAACTCCTTAATGCTTTTTTGTTTATTATATAAAGGATTGCTTGAAAAGTCAATATTTTATGTCATTTGTCAAGGAATTATGAAAGAATACAATGCGTTTATAAAGGAATTCAATTATTGATTGAAAAAACCGAGGTTGTTTTACCTCGGTAAGTTATTTAAAATGTTTTTCAAAAGCGACCTTAAATACTTTTGCTTCTGCTTTGTGTTTTAATACGTCGATTTCGCGCGTTCTGTACCACGGGGCAGCCATAAAGCCTAAGATGCCGTCAAGATTTTTGTATGTTGCCATAAAATCATCAGGATTGATGCTTGTATTATAGGTGGCGCAAACGGGTACCTGCTTAAAGCCGTACTCAGAAAACTTGAATGTGCTTTCGTAGGCAGGTGCTTGGAAAAGAATAAATTGCTCAGGATTCAATAATCTATCGTAAAAGCCGCTGGAGATTATTGCGTTTTTAGGCATATTATCTAAGGTTTCTTCTTTCTCATACCAATATTTTGTACCCCATAGCCAGGGCGTTACGCCATTATCTTCAACAGTTTTACAGAAGAAGCGGATATCATCCCAGAAAACCTGACCCTGGCGCACGCAAGTAAAGCCGTATTTTGTTTGATATGGTGCAAACTCAAAACACTCTTCATCCATACCTAAATGAAAATATTGTGGTTTATCAAAAAGCTCGCAAACCTCATCAATTAAATCCTTTACTACGCTATAATACGTTGGTGTTGAAAGTATACGGGAATATTCCTTCAGCCAGGCATCGTGGGTTGAAGCAAAGTTAAGCTTGGGGATGGGCGTTAAACCCATATCCCTTAAACGTTGAAGCTCTTTTTTCATTTTTTGTTTATCCCAAGAACCTTTTACGGAAAGCTCAGGGTGGGATTCGTATTTATAGCCTTCGGCAAGATCGATGATAAGTGTGTTAAAGCCACATTCCTTTATAAATGCAGTTATTTGCTCCCAAGCATGGTCCTCGGTAATCATATTAAATGAATAATTACTTAAAGGGCCAACGTCGCCGTCAGGCTCTTTCCACAGATTTTGTCCTAAATGTATTAAATATGCTTTTATCATAAAACCACCTCAATAAAACAATTATACAACTTATTTGTTTTTATGTAAAGATAGCATCTTGTCTTTTTTGACATAATGTGATATAATGATTATATATTGCTATTAGAGGTGCTTTATGAGAAAAAAGGTTACCGTTGATGAATTTATACCACGCCCCGTTCGTGCAGTAGTATTTGGTGATAATGGCTACGCGCGCGGTGTATGGGGCAGGCTTGTGCAGAATCTTAATGATAAAGGACTTGTTGATGCCAACTGCGTTTTTATCCGCGATAAAAAGGCTGAAAAGTATCAAAGGCAGTTCAACCGCTATAACCTTTCATTTAAGCAGGGCGCAAAGGAAATTATAAAGGATATTGATTGCGTTTCTCAGGTTATTGATGGCTTTACTGATTATAACGCAGTTTCCGACCTTGCTGATAACAATGATATAACCACAATTATGTGGGCACCCAAATATAAGCAGGATTTTAAAAAGGATTCGCTTTTGCATCTTTTAACCATGCTTCTTTTTAGACGATTCTGTCAGGAAAAACGCGGGTTTGAGATTATTTCTGCCGTTAATGAAGATAATAACGGTGATACTTTAAGGCAGGATATTGTTGAGTATGCAACTTACCGTGCTTTGGGGATGGACTTTGTAAATTGGATGGCAATGGAATGTACTTTCATAAACACCTTTGTTGAAACCCGTGTAGGCGGTGAAAGTATAGGTTCAACTTTAACGGTAAATGCTGAAAAATATTTCTTGTGCGTTTTTGATAAAAGAGATAAGCTTTTGTCGTTATCTGATAAAGTATATATAAATGAGGAGCTTTCCTCATATTATGTGTTAAGACGCCACGTGTATGAAGGTGCTTTGTGTTGCGCTTGTGCCTATGCGCTGTTGCATGATGTTGCAACCCTTGATGGCTTTGTTCTGCGTGAAAAGCTGGTGCGCCATCTTACTGTATCACTTTTCGAGGAGATTATTCCTGCACTTGATGTAAACTTTGAAATCGTGCAAGCATACGCAGTTGAAATGTTACAGCGTTTTGAGGATGCAACAGTTTCCGTTAAATGGCTTGATTATGCTGAAAATTTAGGCGAAAAGTTTACGGAAAGCATTATTCCTTTAATAAAGCGCTATGCTGAAATTCATGAAAGATTGCCTAAACACTTGGTTTTCAGCTTGTTCTGCACAATTAAAATGTATGAATGTATGAATATCAATGATGAGTTTTCTAAAAAGTTTAAGGCAAGTGAAGACCATTATAAAGAACTTTGGGGCGAAGATATCAGCCCATTAAAGGATGAAATCGAAAAGTACGAAAGTAAATTCGCTTAAAAAACACAAAATGACCGATAAAATTTCGGTCATTTTTCTTGAATAAATAACGCGCTTGTGTTAAAATAAAAAGCAAAAAAGGGGAGGGAGATCAATGCAACAAAAGAATAATCTGCGCTGGATGCGTCTTGATAATGCGGCAAAGATCTATCCTGCCGCCAGAAGCCAATCATGGAGCAATGTTTACAGGCTTTCTGTTACACTTAATGATACTGTTGATAAGGAAGTTTTGAAAAATGCCTTTAAAATTACGGCTAAACGTTTCCCCTCAATAGTTGCAAGCATACGTAAGGGCGCTTTCTGGTATTATATTCAGGAAGTTGAAAAAGTACCTGAACTTAAAAAGGAAAGCAGTTATCCTTTAACACGTATGTCAAAAAAAGAAACGCGAAATTGCGCAATGCGTGTTATTGCATATAAAAAACGTATTGCGGTTGAGATATTTCACTCATTAACCGATGGCAACGGCGCAATGGTGTTCTTAAAAAGCTTGTTAAGTGAGTACGTTGAGCAAAAGTATAACGTAAAAATCCCCAATGAAATGGGTATTTTAGATAGGCGCGAAGAACCTAAAGAGGAAGAATTTGAAGATTCCTTTATTAAAAATAAGGGTAACGCAAGCGAAAGCCGTAAGGACAGCAACGCATGGCGACTTTTAGGCACTGTTGAACCTAAGGACTTTTTAAATATCACCTGCTTTAAAATTCCCGTTGATGAAATTTTAAAAAAGGCGCATCAGTATAATGCAAGTGTTACTGCATATTTAACTGCCGTTATGATGATGGCATTACAGAATTTGCAAAAGGATATGGTTAAAAAGCAGAAACGTCGCAAATCCATAAAAGTGCTTGTTCCTGCAAATTTGCGCCCTCTTTTTAACAGCAAAACATTAAGAAATTTCGTATTTTATACCACACCTGAAATTGAACCTAAGCTTGGTGAATATTCCTTTGAGGAAATTTTAAAGATAGTCATCCATAAAATGGGACTTGAAATAACAAAAAAGCAAATGCAAAAGAAAATTACCACAAACGTACAAAGTGAACAGATGCTTGTTGTTAAAATTCTGCCGCTGTTTATAAAAAATGCTGTTATGAAGGCGATTTTTAATGCGGTAGGTGAAAAGAAATCCTGCCTCAGCTTATCAAATTTAGGCGTTATAAAA